>CAXUBM010000212.1:0-1113 GCA_964249235.1 uncultured Acetobacteraceae bacterium
CGGAGGGCTCGGCGCGGGCGACGCTGCGCTCGACGACGTTGCGCAGCTCGCGGACGTTTCCCGGCCACGAGTGCGCGGTGAGCGCGCGCTCGGCGCGGCGGCCGAAGCCGGGAAAGAACGGCCGCCGGAGTTCGCTGGTCATGCGCCTGGCGAAATGCTCGGCAAGCAGCATGATGTCGTCCGCGCGCTCCCGGAGCGGGGGCACGCGGACGACGTCGAAGGCGAGACGGTCGAGGAGGTCGGCGCGGAAGCGGCCGGCGGCGGCGAGCGCCGGCAGGTCGGCATTGGTGGCGCCGATCAGGCGGACATCGACCTGGACCGTGTCGTTGCCGCCGACGCGCTCGAAGGCGCCGTATTCGGCGACGCGCAGGAGCTTCTCCTGCACGGCGAGCGAGGCGGTGGCGATCTCGTCGAGGAAGAGGGTGCCGCCGTCAGCGAGCTCGAAGCGCGAGACGCGGCGTCGCTGCGCGCCGGTGTAGGCGCCGGCCTCGTGGCCGAACAGTTCGCTGTCGAGCAGCTGTTCGGAGAGGGCGGCACAGTTGAGCTTGATGAACGGGCGCTCCCAGCGCGGCGACAGATAGGTCAGGCGGTGGGCGACGAGCTCCTTGCCGGTGCCGCGTTCGCCGACGACCAGGACGGGGCGGTCGATCGGGGCGGCCTGGCTGACATGAGCGAGCATGTCGAGGAAGGACGGTGCCTGGCCGATGGGGGCGGGCGGCGTGTCGGTGGCGCGTCTGGCCATTGCTTTGCGCGACCCGCCACGTTTGAGGTGGAACATGCCGCCGCGGCGCGCGCGGCACAAGCGGGAGAGAGACGATGAGCATCTTTTCACGGTTGGCCGACATCGTGAACGCGAACCTGAACGCGATCATCGCCAACGCCGAGGATCCGGAGAAGATGATCCGGCTCGTCATCCAGGAGATGGAGGACACGCTGGTCGAGGTGCGCAGCTCGGCGGTGCGGGTGATCGCCGACCGGCGCGAGATGGAACGCCGGGCCGAGGCGATGGCGCGCGAGGAGGCGGAGTGGCGGCGGCGGGCGGAGCTGGCGCTGACGCGCCACCGGGAAGACCTGGCCAAGGCGGCGCTGGCGGCGCGGCACGCGGTGGAGCGC
>CAXUBM010000212.1:1123-2647 GCA_964249235.1 uncultured Acetobacteraceae bacterium
GAGGAACTCGACCGGCAGATCGGCGCGGTGGCGGCGGCCCTGGACAAGCAGAACGCGGACGTCGCCAAGCTGCAGACCAAGCTGGCCGATGCGCGCTCGCGGCAACGCGCGCTGGCGGCTCGGCACAACGTGGCGGCGGGGCGTCTGAAGGTTCGCCAGCGGCTCTACGACGAGCGCGTGGAAGACGCGTTCGCGCGCTTCGACCAGGTGGAGCGGGCGCTCGACCAGGCGGAGGGGCGGGTGGAGGCGTACGATCTGGGGCGAACGGCACAGCCGACGCTGGAGCAGGAGCTGGCGGGGCTGGAGGCGGACGCCGCGGTGGAAGACGAGTTGGCGGCCCTGAAGGAAAGACTTGGGAAGGAACGGCTTGGCAAGCGCGACACGCTGCCCGACAAAGCGTGACGGGGCAGGTCGACAAGCGAGGCCGTGATCCATGGACGGCAACCTGATCGTCATCTTCCTCTTCGTCCTTGCCGTGATCAGCATGACGGGGTGGTTTCGAATGCAGCGCACGCGCTCCCATGCGCTGGGGGAGGCGGACCGGCAGGCGCTGGAGCGGGCGCTGGCGGAGGCGGCGCGGCTGGAGGAGCGGATCGCCAGCCTGGAGCGGGTGCTCGACGAGGACCTGCCGGGTTGGCGGCGGCGGGTGCCGGCATGAGACGGCAGTTGGGCGTCGCCCTTCTGGCGGCGTCGCTGGTGGCCGGCGGCCAAGCGAATGCCGCGGTGCCTGGGCACGCGCTGTCGGTCGAGCGCCACTGCGATGACGGGCTGGTGTCGATCACCGGCGACGCGTCGCTCTCGGGCGCCGTGGACGTTCAGGGCGCGACGAGCGCGGTGATCGAAGGTGGCGAGACGGTCAATGTCAGCGCCGCCTGCGGCGGCTCGCGGCTGAAGCTGCGTGTGCCGCCCCATTTTCCGGTCACGGTCGACGCCGCGGGAAGCGGGACGGTGCGCCTGGAAGATCTCGCCGGTCCGCTCACCGTGTCGATGCGGGACGACGTCGCCCTCGAGGCCGGTCGTCTCGGCGGCCAGGTCGTCCTGTCGCTGAACGGGAATGGTGACGCCCATGTCGGCACCCTGAGCGGGCCGGCCGTGGTCAACATTGCGGGGTCGAGTGATCTGGCGATCGGCAAGGTCGACACGAAGGCGTTCGCGCTGACGGATGCGGGCTCCGGAGATGTCGCGATCCGCGGCGGCCGGATCGGCAGTCTGCACGCAACCCTGTCGGGTTCGGGCGACCTGCGGGTGGACGGCACCGTCGGGGGTGGCGAGGTGGTCACCGGCGGGAGCGGCGACGTCTTCATCGCCCGGGTGCTCGGCAACCTCGTCGAGGTGCAGACAGGCAGCGGCACGATCTCGGTCGGTGATCGTGGCGGCGAGGCGGACGAGGCGGCTACCACGCCGTCGCGCCGTCCGGGCCTCGCATTTGGTCTGGGGCCGCTGGCGACGCTGCCGCCGATCGCGCTCGTCCTGTTCGCGGTGCTGTTCGTCGTCCTGCCTGAGCGATATTGGCCCATCGCCGTG
>CAXUBM010000212.1:2657-4259 GCA_964249235.1 uncultured Acetobacteraceae bacterium
CCGCGAACGGAGCCGAGCCGCGGATCGAGGCGGCGTTGGAGCGGCTGTCTGGGGGGTCGCGGCGGGTCGGACGGGTGGAGGCGCTGGTGACGTCGGCGGAGTTCGAGCTGGAGCGGCGGTTCAGGGAGCTGGGTGACTAGCCGTCCATCAGGGCGGGACTCTGCCCCGCAACCCAGGCGGGGGCGGCACCCGCGCGGCCCGAGGCGGGGCCGGGGACCGCAAGGTAGGCCATGTGGCGGGCTTCGAGGCGGCCTCTCGTCACGTTGTCCAGGATCAGGCCGCAGTTGAAGCTGAGGAAGGCGAGCAGGACCAGGCCGGTCGCGAGGACGGCGGTGGGGAGACGGGGGACCAGGCCCGTGCGGGCGTAGTCGAGGATGACGGGCGCGCCGAGCAGGATGGCGAGGACGAAAAGGAGGGCGCCGGCGGCGGAGAACAGGGCGAGCGGTTTCTCCTGTTTGATGAGGACGAGGATGGTGCGAAGGATGTTCACGCCGTCGCGAAAGGTGCGCAGCTTGGACGCCGAGCCCTCGAGACGGGTGCGATAGCTGGTCTCGATCTCGCCGATCGGCATGCGCAGGCTGAGCGCATGGACGGTCAGTTCGGTCTCGGTCTCGAAACCGTGGCTGAGGGCGGGGAAGGATTTGACGAACCGGCGTGAGAAGGCACGGTAGCCGGACAACATGTCGGTCAATTGTCGACCGAAGATCAGGCCGACGAGGCCGGTGAGCACGAGATTGCCGGTGAGGTGGCCGCGGCGGTAGGCGTCGGTCCGTTCGTGCACGCGCGCCGCGTTGACCATGTCGAGACCGTCCGCGACGAGGTGGGCCAGGAGGGCCGGCGCGGCGTTCGCGTCGTAGGTGCCGTCGCCGTCGACGAGGAGGTAGAGGTCGGCCTCGACGTCGGCGAACATGCGGCGGACGACGTGGCCCTTGCCCCGCAGGCTGGCGACGTGCACCTGCGCGCCGGCCTCGCGGGCGATCGCGGCGGTGCCGTCGGAGGAGTTGTTGTCGAAGACGTGGATGGCCGCGTCGGGGAGGCTGGCGCGGAAGGCCCGCACGACCTCCGCGATCGCACCCGCTTCGTTCAAGCAGGGAATCAGGACCGCGACGCGCGGATTCACAGCAGGAGGGGACGGGCGGAGCCGGACAGGATGGCCTCAAAGATCCGCTGCAGCAGCGGGAAGGCGACGAACTGGATCAGAATCAGCACGACGAAAGGGCTGAGGTCGACGGCGCCGAAATTGGGCATCAGGCGGCGGACCGGGCCGAGGACGGGCTCGGTGATGCGGGTGAGGGCGTCGCCGATCGTCCAGACCAGGCGGTTGCGGGTGTCGAGCACGCCGAAGCTGGTGAGCAGGCTGAAGACGCAGACCAGGATGATCGCCCAGCTGAACAGCCGCAGCAGCAGGAACAGAAGATTGAAGACGATCTCTAACAAGTGTCACCGACGCGACGGGGGTGGGAGGCGGCGGAGGCTACAGGTGGCGGGCAACGGGCGCAATGATCGGGGCTGGCGGCGGCGCCAAGGACGCTTGACGGGCGGGCGCGGGCTGATCATGGTGCCGCGCCTGGCATGGGCGGGGCTGTAGCTCAGTTGGGAGAG
>CAXUBM010000213.1:0-4251 GCA_964249235.1 uncultured Acetobacteraceae bacterium
CGATGCCCGGCGGAAATGCGCTCGGGAAGCGGAGCTCGTCGACGAGGATCAGCACGATGTTGGGCGACTGGGAACGCGCGGCCGGGGCGGCGCGGGCGTAGCGTCGCGGGGCGAGGCCACCGAGGGCGGCGGCGCCTGCGGTTCTGACGAGATCACGACGTTGCATGGGCGTCCCCCGGGGATGGTGTGGGAGCGGAATGGACACCGGCGGCGATGGCGTGGAGAGTGGCAAAAAACGGATCGGTTGGGTGCGCGGGCGCATTCTCGAGCGTCCCACCGTCGGTCCAGGATTGATTTAGATGCTGAGCGTCGGTGTGATTCGACGATGACGGCCCCGACTCGCAGCGGCCGTCATGTGGACAGGCCAAAGATCGAGCCGTGACCGTGCGCTTGTTGCCGCACCGGCCATGGCGACCCGGACGGCTTTGCGACCGACGGCCGCTGGTTTGGGACGGCGGCGGCTGCATGGCTCCGGGCGGTCGGCGCGCGACAATCAGCCAGCTCGCAGGATGCGGCCGCGTCAGGAGAAGGCGAAGGCCACGGTGAAGAGCGCCAAGCCGACCGTCATCCAGGCCACGTAATCGCCGACGAGGCCGCTCTGCAAGGCGCGCAAGCGGTCGAGCGGCGGGCCGGCGATGCGGTCGTAGGCCGCGTTGAGCGGAGCCGGAATGCGGTCGCGGACGAGCTCCGTGGCGGCGATGGCCAGTGCAGCCAGCACCGACAGCCAGGGGAGCAGGGAGTGCGCAGGCGACGGTGTGGGCATTGCCTGGGCGACCGGCGGGACAAGGCCGAGAATCGCGTCGGCGTCGGGACCGATGAATTGAGCGGCGGCCCGCGAGGCCAACGCACCCGCTGCGTGCGCTGCCGGCAGGGCGAGCACGAGAAGCAGCAGCGCCGGAACGAACATGAGCCAGAACGGGCGGTCAGAACGCTCGTCCTCGTCGTCGGTGGGAGCTCGCTGCTCCTCCTCGCCAGGGCGCGGGCCAAGGTTGGCGAAGACGCGGCCGGCGACGCGGAGTACGGCAGCGCCGGTCAGTGCGCTCCCGGCGAACGCGGCGGCGACGGACCACAAGGCATCGGCTTGGTGGGCGGCGGCATCGATGCGCTCGAGGCCTTCGTCCATCATGCCGATTGGGAGACCGGCGAGCAGGAGGCCGCCGAATGCCATCGCCAGGCCTGCGGGCCACAGGGGTTTGCCACGGCCGCGTAAGCGGATCTCGTCGATGCCGCCGCAGAGGGCGAGCAGGATGCCGGCGATCATGAAGAGCGCGCCCTTCACGAGGCCGTGCCCGACGATGTAGGCCAAGGTGCCGGCAAGACCTTCGCGGTTCAGCAACGAAATCCCGATGAGCATGATGCCGGCGTGACTGATGGTGGAGAAGGCGAGCAGCCGCTTGATGTGACGCTGCAGGAGTGACACGACGCCGCCAAGTACGGCGCTTGCCGCACCCATGCCGAGGAGGAGGGTATGGATGACGTGATGGATCGGGGGCGACGGCGCGAAGATCGACCAGGTGATGCGGGCGACGCCGAACAAGCCGATGGAGACCATCGCGCCGGAGAAGATCACCGAGACCGGGCTCGGGGCGACACCGTGGGCGTCGGCGAGCCAGAACTGGAACGGCACCTGGGCGCCCTTGGTGAGCAGGCCGGCGGCGAGCAGGGCGAAGGCGGCGGTGACGACGGGGTCGTTCGGGGCGGACTGCACGCCGCGATAGAGGGCGGCGAAGTCGAGCGCGCCGAGGCGGCTGTAGACGAGGCCGATGCCGCCGAGGATGAAGGAGCTGCCGAGGCTGTTGACCACGGTGAAGTTGAGCGCGCCCTCGAGCGCGTCGGTGCGCAGCGCGTAGCCGGTGAGCGCGAAGCCGGCCACCGACATGACCTCGAACCAGACGAAGAGGTTGAACAGGTCGTGGGTGAGGCAGAAGCCGAGCATTCCGGCCATGAAGAGCAGCATCAGGACGTGGAAGTGCGCGTGGACGGCGTCGAAGAAGCCCCAGGCGAAGACGATGCTGGCCAGGAACAGCAGCGCGATGAAGCCGGCGATGGCCGCGCCGGCCTGGTCCACGACGAAGGAGATGCCGAGCACCTCGACCTGGCCCGGCGCAGGATGCCTCGGCGTCCAGCCGCCAAACCAGGTGACGAGCGGGCCGTGAGCGCTGGCCGACACCATGACGAGGCAGCCGCCCAGGACGAGCGAGGTGGTGATGGCGGCCACGAGGTCGGGGCCGCGTTTAGGGAGGACGCGGCCGGCGGCCAGCAACAGGCCGGCGACCGCGAGGGGTCCGGCAACGGCAAGGGCCGGCAGGGCAGCGATGAGCGTCAAGGCTGCATCGGCCGGATCTGTTCCGGGTCGAGGGTGCCGCGCCGTTTGTGGAGTTGGAGGGCCAGCGCGAGCAGCAATGCGGTGACGGTGGCGCCGATGACGATGTCGGTGAGCACCAGCGCCTGCAGGACGGGGTCGACGGCGGGCGTGCCGGGCGGATGGGAGTAGAAGATCGGCGGACCGGCGCCGTCGCGATAGCCGCTCCCGAGCAGCAGGACGTAGGTGGAGGATTGCACGACGGAGAGGCAGCCGATGAGGTGGACGTAGTGGCGGCTGGTGACGATGGCGTAGAGGCCGACCGCGAGCAGCCAGGCGGCGACGGCCCAGGGCACGAGGTCGGCGATACCGCTCACTCCCCGCCGTCCCTCAGCGCGCGAGTTTCCTCGAGGAATTCGATCAGGATCACGGCGAAACCGCCGGCGACCGCCAGCGTGACACCGGCGTTCTCGACCAGCATCAGACCGCCGGAAAACAGGTCCTTGACCGTGCCGAGCGGGAGGATGTTCTGCAGGAATGGTTTTCCGGCGAGCAGGGAGGCGAAGCCGCAGGCGGCGTAGAGGACCGCGCCGGCACCTTCGGTCGCGTCCATTGCCTCGGATCGGACCAGGCGACGCCAGCCGCCATAGCCCTCGCCGAGGAAGACGGTCAGCAGGCCGGTTGCGATGATCACGCCGCCCTGAAAGCCGCCGCCCGGCGTGGTCATGGCGTGCAGGGCGACGTAGATGCCGAACAGCAGCATGACCGTGCCGACGATGCGGCAGATCAGGACGACGGCGTCGCTGCGCGGAACGATCGGACGAGACGCGACCACGCCAGGACGGGAGTCGAGCTGCTCGCCCCGGCTGCCCCGAAGCAGAACGGTGGTGCCGGTCACGGCGCAGAGCAGCATGAACTCCTCGCCGAGCGTGTCGAAGCCGCGATAGTCGAAATTGACCGCGCTGACCATGTTGGTGACCCGGCGCTCGTGCGTCGCGGCGGCGTTGATCGCGTCACCGTAGGGCAGCGGGTGGGCGCCGAAGCGCGGCATGTGGACGGCGACGTGGATCGCCGCCGGAAGCACGCAGAGGCAGGCGAGCAGGAAGAGGGCGAGGCGGCCGCGCGGGCTCACGGCTCGGCGTCCGGGGCCGGACGCGGGCCACGGTCCATCTTCACGCTGGCAAGGATGACCAGGAACAGCGTTGGCAGGATGGCGGTGCCGACGGTGAGTTCGGAGAAGGCGACGTCGGGCGCCTGAAGCGCCATCAGCAGCAGGCTGAGTGCGAGGCCGTTGGCGGCCATCGCCATGACCTGGCGGCGCGGGGTCCTGGTCAGTGCGACGCCGGTGCCGGTCGCGGCAACGAGGAGGAAGAGCATCGTCACGAGGAGTTTCACCGGCGGGCTTCCGAGGCGGCGTCGCGCGCGGTCCGCAGCGTGAGCGCGCGGCCGGTCGCGTGCGACATGGCTGCACCCGCGACGAGGTTGACGGTCACGATCAGAACGATCTTCAGCGCGCGGACCGAGACGCCGTCGGAGACGAAGCCGAGAACGACGAGGGCGGCGCCCGCGGTCGCGTTGACAAAGGCGCCCGTGTGCATGCGGTCGAGCGGCGCTCGCAGCCGGGCGAAGCCGAGCGCCGCGAGCCAGGCCGACAGTACGATCAGGACCAGCAGAATATCGATCGCGGCGCGGGTCAGAGCCACCGCTCCAGGAACAGGGTCATCGCCAACGTGCCCGGCAGGGTGAGCAGGGTGAGGGTGAGGGCGAGGTCGGCGAAGGCGGGCTGGTCGAAGGCCCAGGTCATCAGCACGAGGATCAGGGTGGTGAGCGCGGTGGCGAGCTGGACGGCCACCAAGCGATGGCCGGTGCGGCCGCGGCAGGCGTGGGCAATGGCAATGGCGAGCGCCGGGACGAGCGCGAGCACGGCCAGCAGCCAGACGGTCACAGCG
>CAXUBM010000214.1:0-3558 GCA_964249235.1 uncultured Acetobacteraceae bacterium
CGTCGGCATCGTCCAGTTCATCAAGGGCGGCTGGGACACCGCCGAGCGGCGCGCCCTGGCCCGCTTCGGCGCCGACGTCAGCTGGCACACCATGGGCGATGGCTTCACCTGGGAACCCCAGGACCGCGACCGCGACGTCGCCGCCTGCCGCCGGGCCTGGGACCAGGCGCTGCGGCTGCGCGACGAGCCCACGGTCGGCCTCCTCGTGCTCGACGAACTCGCCATCGCGCTCCGCTACGACTACCTGCCGCTCGACGAGGTCCTCGCCGGCCTCGCCGGGCGCCCCCCCGGGCTCCACGTCGCCGTCACCGGCCGCAACGCCCCCCGGCCGCTCCAGGACGCGGCCGACCTCGTCACCACCTTCGAGCCCACCAAGCACCATTTCGCCGCCGGCGTCCGGGCGCAGCCGGGCATCGAGTTCTAGGGTTCAGACTCGTTCACAGCCAGAGCGCGATGGCGGTGACGAGTGCGACGGCGGACAGGAAGTTGCGGCGGTCGGGAATCTTGGTGGTCCGCCGCCGCGCGACCGACCGGTCGCCTGCGCTGCACGCTTCCTTTTCCTCCAAACGCGGCGCGCTGGGCCTTCACGTCGGTGCTGTCGATGGCGGTACTTCCTGTGGCCGCCCCGGCCGCCACCACGGCGTGGAGCAGCCGGATCCGGAAGCCGCGGCGCGACGGGCGGTTGCATGGCGGTCCATATTCGGCCGGGCAGTCGCACCGGCGGCAGCCCGCCTTCGGCACGTGCAAGATCCCCGAGATCACCCTGCGGTCATCGACCCGCCGGGCGCCGGCTGGCTCTGCGGCAGATGCGGCTCGATCGCCGCCCATGAAAGAGAGCGCGGATCAACAGGTTGATCAGGTCTGACTTCAGGCAGGCGGGCAGCCACCTACCGCAGCAGGTGGTGGAGAGCGGACCTTACCAGGGCACGGTTTCGCCGAGATAGTTGAAGTATCGAAGGGTCTGCTGTCCCGAATGAGCCTCCAGCGCGTCGGCCACGCCTGGGATGCTCTCCGCGACGGAAAGGTTCGCGGTCGGCCCGCCCATGTCCGTCCGCACCCAACCGGGGTCCACCAAAGCCAAGCTCCGGCCGTCGCCAGCATGCCGGGCGGCGTAGGAGCGCATGAGCGTGTTCAGCGCCGCCTTGCTGGCACGATAGACTTCCCACCCGCCCACATCGTTGAGTGCAACGCTACCCAACCTCGAAGACATGGCGGCGATGGTACCTCCCTGTCGAACCAGTCCTCCCAATTCCTCGATGATCCGCATCGGACCTAGGGCATTGGTCACCATGACCCGAACGAACTCGTCGGTCGAAATCTCGTCCACACGGTCGCCCGCGCCGTTGGCGACGCCGGCGTTGACGAAGAGCAGGTCCAGCTGGCGATCCGACATGCGCTCGCGCAACGCTTTCACCGCCTGGTGGTCGGTCATCTCCAGCGCCTCGACCGAGAGTTGCCCAGCCGAACCCTCTGCCGCCTCGTGCAGCTTCGTGGGTTCGCCCCTGGCCGTCCCGATCACTGTCCAGCCTCGGGACAACCATTCCTGAGCGAGGGCCAGTCCGAGACCACGCGACGCGCCGACGATCAGAGCAGTTTTCGAAACGCAAACTGACATGGCATCTCCTTGCGGGAACGGTGAACGGTCGGCAGCGCGTGTTGAGGCGCACCCGCTGCAGAATCCGCCAGAATCGACGACGGACCCCGTGACTCGGACCTCTGCCGGGCGGGTTCACGACGTCCGGCTAGACCTGGGCCGAGCCACCATCGGCGAACAACTCGCTGCCGGTGACGTAGCTGCTGTCGTCCGAGGCGAGGAACAGGGCCGCAGCCGCGATCTCGTCGGGATCACCCATCCGTCCGAGCGGAGCCGCCGCTTCCATGGCGGACACGAATGCACGGCTTTGCTCGTCGGTCTTGCTGAGCCCGTGCAGGCCCGGTGTGGATGTCGCACCCGGCACGAGCACGTTCACGCGGATGCGGCGTGGTGCCAGCTCCTGGATCCAGCTGCGGGCGAAGTTGCGGATGGCCGCCTTGCTGGCGCTGTAAACACTGAACGACGGTGTCCCGGTGCTGCCGGTCGTCGATCCGGTCAGGATCACCGACGCGCCGTCGCGCAACAGCGGCAGCGCCTTCTGTACGGTGAACAGCGTCCCCTTGACGTTGGTGTCGAAGGTGCGGTCGTAGTGCTGCTCCGTGATCTCGGGCAGCGGCACGAACTCGCCGCCGCCGGCGTTCGCGAACAGCACGTCGATTTGCCCTGCTTCCTCGCGCACGATGTCGTACAGCCGATCGAGGTCGCCCAGCTTGGCGATGTCGCCCTGGACGCCCCGGGCGTTGCCTCCGACCGCGGCGACTGCCGCGTCGAGTTCGACCTTTCGGCGGCCGGTCATGAACACGCGCGCACCCTCGCGAGCGAAGCGCTTCGCACTTGCCAGACCGATGCCGCTGCTGGCGCCCGTGATGACCGCCACCTTGTTCTTAAGCCTGTCCATGCGCTCTCTCGTAATCCCTTGCCGGAAAGCGATATGGATCAGCACCCCCGAGCAGGGTAGAACCTACCTGAAGGTAAGTATGGAGGAAGGCCGTGACGACCGGAGTACCTGTGTGCGGTCTCGACGTCGCGCTGGCCGTGATGGGCGGGAAATGGAAGCCGCTGATCCTCTACCACCTCAACTCGGGCCCCAAGCGGTTCGGGGACCTCAAGCGGCTGGTCGTGGGCATCAGCGAAAAGGTGCTGATCCAGCAATTGCGCGAGCTGGCCGCGGCGGGCGTGCTGGTCCGCCACGACTACCAGCGGGTGCCGCCGATGGTGGACTACACCATGACCCCCTTCGGCATGACGCTCGCGCGAGCCCTCATGCCGCTGTGCGAGTGGGGAAACGTGCACCGGGCTCAGGTCGAGGAGATCATGCTGGCGCGCTCGTTGGAACAGGAAGCCCGGGCGGGTTGAGTCCGGTTCCGGATTGGACGGCCATGCTGAAGTCCAGCATGTCGCGCATGAACGACGAAGGCGGCCGCCCGTCATCATGATTGAGTTTTGACCCTAGGTGCCGGGAGCAGCGCCCACGGCGCCGCCGCTCAGGCCACCGCCCGGCGCTGCTCCGCGTCCTTGCCCCGGGCCGCTGCCACGCAGGACGACACCGCCTGCTCCAGCGAACTGGTGAAATACGTGGCGCCCACGATCGCCTGGATCCTCCTGTCCGTCATCGCCGCATCGCCCGACGGCCACAGCCCCACCAGGATCGGGGCGCCCGGCGGCAACCGCCGCCGCAGCCGTTGCACCAGGTAGCGCAGATGCGCGGGGCTGCCGCTGATGTCCAGGTAGGACACGCACGCCATCGCCACGCCGTCGACGTCGAGCCCGTCGATGCCCTCGCGCGACACCTCGCGATAGCCCACCACGCGCGCGCCCATGCCGTGCTTGCCGAGCAGTTGCGCCAGCATCGCCGCCGCCGCCTCGTCGAGCGGACCTCGACCGGCGACGCACAGCACCGCCGACGGCCCCGTCCAGCCCGCCGGCAGTCCCCCCGGCGGCACGCTGGCCGCCATCGGGTGCGC
>CAXUBM010000214.1:3568-4244 GCA_964249235.1 uncultured Acetobacteraceae bacterium
CCTCCGGCGGTGCCCGCTCCGCCGCCGCCGGGCTCACGTCCGCCTGCGCGGCCAGCCCCGCGACCAGCGACCGCACGGTGCTCCTGATCCGCTCCAGACCGGCGTGGTCGATCGCCCCGCGCTCGGCGTCGCCCGCCGCGAGCTGCAGACCCTTGAGCGCCACCTCGTCGTAGTAGCTCGACAGCGAGGTGGTCTTCAGCAGCTGCTCGGCATGGTCGAGCGCCTCGTCGGCGTCGCTCGCCAGAATGCGCTGGTAGAAACTCTCCACCGGCGTCAGCGCCGGCCGGTCCCCCAGCATCACCTCGAGGAACTCCAGCCGCTTGACGTGCCGGCCCATCACCACCAGGCACAGCGTCAGCGGTGTCGACAGGATCAAGCCGATCGGCCCCCAGAGCCACGACCAGAAGATCGCCGCCACGATCACCGAGAACGGCGACAGCCCGGTGCTGTGCCCATACAGCAGCGGCTCGATCGCCTGCCCCGTCACCCCCTCCACCACCACGTAGAGCGCCGCCGTCCACAGCACCATGCCCCAGCCGGGCTCGACCGCGGCGGCCAGCGCCATCGGCAACGCGGCCGCGATGAACGACCCGACATATGGCACGAACCGAAGCAGGCACGACAGGATCCCCCACAGCACCGGATCCGGAACCCCGATCACCAGCAGTCCCAGTCC
>CAXUBM010000215.1:0-3220 GCA_964249235.1 uncultured Acetobacteraceae bacterium
TCACCACCAAGGAGGTGGGCAAGGGGACGGGCCTCGGCCTCTCGATGGTGTACGGGTTCGTCAAGCAGTCCGGCGGCCATCTGCGCATCGAGTCCAGCCTCGGCCGCGGAACCACGGTCACGCTCTACATGCCGCGCTTCAAGGGCGAGCTGGGGAGCGTCGAGACAGTGCTGGCGGGGACCCCAGAACCGGCCCTGCCGGGCGAGACGATACTCGTGGTGGAGGACGATCTCGACGTTCGCACCTATAGCTGCGACGTGCTGCGCGAACTTGGCTACACCATCCTGTCCGCTACGGACGGTCCCTCCGCCATCGCCATCCTGGACAGCCCGGCTCGCATCGATCTGCTGTTCACCGATGTGGTGCTGACCGGCGCGATGAATGGCCGAGACATCGCCGATCACGCCAGAAGCACGCGCCCTACGACGCCGGTCCTGTTCACGAGCGGTTACGCCCGCGAGGCGATCACCCATGACGAACGGCTCGACGAGGGTATCCAGCTCCTCGCCAAGCCATTCACTTACTCCGAGTTGGCTACCAAAGTTAGGTCATGTCTTGTAGGAAAAGAGCTCCCAGCAGCTCTTCCTAGTTAAATAGCAATATCAGGTCTAAGAACGGCGTAACCGCGGTCAGCTCGGCCGAAAAAACACGCTGCTGGAGAATACTACTTTGTTTACAATTGTTTGATCTTTTTCTACTTATTCAATCATATCGGGAAGTTCTCTTATGGGAAAATCTCGACTTGCTCAACGCATCGCTATTTCACGATTGCTGCACAATCAGCAGGCGCTTAGTGTGATGATCTCTCGGGACAGCGACGCTGGTAGTAGTAGATGGTGACTCGCAAGCTGTATGAGCCGCCGCGCCGCAGTTGGCGGCGGCTGTCGGAAGGAAATCGCAACGGCAGCTTACCTATGGTGCCATCCGCAAGCTGCCGGTCGGCAAGCGGCGCGATCCAGCCGAGCTGACCTTGCGCCTCGCGGACAGTCTTGGCGGTCACGGGCAAGTGCAGGCGCCGGCCGATGATCTCGGCGATCTCGCGAAGGCGCAGACCGTCGTCCCCGACACCATGGTAGACGCGGCCCGCCACCCCCGACTCAAGCGCAAGGCGAAATAGCGTTGCGGCGTCGGCGCGGTGGACGCCGCACCAGCGATTAGCGCCCTCGTCGATGTAGATGGCCGCTCCATGCTTGCGCGCAGCCGCGGCCAGCTGGGGCACGAGCCCCTTGTCTCCATCGCCATGCACGGAGGGGGCGAGCCGGACGATGGACGCCCGCACGCCGCGATCCGCCCAGGTCGTCACCGCCCTCTCATTGACCGCCCGCATATAGCCCGGCGAAAGGGGATTGGGGGCGTCCGCCTCGGTCGCCGGTCGCTCGGCGCGATCTCCGGGCGCTCCCGCGACTCCCATGGCGGCGAAGGTGGTCACCAGAGGCCGGCCGGACCCCTGCAACTCGGCCCCGAGAGCGTCGATGGCGGCGCGGTCCGTAGCCCCGACGGCGCTCATCATCCGCCCCATCAAGCCAGCCGGAGACCCTCCAAACACGGCGCCCAGCACGCGGCCAGGGGGCATGCCCAGGGGCGAGAAGGTAAAGGCGAGGTGGATCACGCCGTCAGCTTCGGCCGCCCCTCGCCGCAGGCTCTCCAAGTCCCGTACGCTTCCTCGAAGGGCTTTCGCGCCGTTCGCGCGCAAGGCGGCCGCGGCGGCTTCGGATCGTGCGAGGCCGACCACTTCGTGGCCATGCGCGATCAGGTCGGCGGTGAGCGCCTTGCCGATGAAGCCGGTCGCGCCGGTGACGAATACGCGCATGAATGATGGTCCCGCATTGGGCCGTGCAGGAGCGACACGGCCGCTCCCACCTAGCCGACCCGGGCTGGACGCCGTATACGCTCCCGTCCCGATCTGTTTACGAGGCATCCAGAGTTGGATCCGCTGTCCCATGTGCTGTCGCTTCTGCGGCCCAAAGACGTTGGCTGGAACCTGATCGAAGGGCACGACGCCTGGACCATCCGCTTTCCGGCGAGGCCGGATATCGTGGTGTTCGGGCACATGCTCTCGGGCGGCTGCGAGGTGAGCCGTCAAGGCGTCCCGGTATGCCGCGCCTCCCCTGGGGACTTCTTCCTGATGGCCTGCCCGCCGGCCTGGTCGATGCAGACGCTGGCGGGCGGTCCGAAGGTCGATCTAAAGGCGCTGTTCGCCGACCCGGCGCTGATCCAGGTCGCCGGGAAGCCTCAACTCGTCACCCGCTTTGTCGGCGGTTACTTCTCCTTCGCCGCGGTCGGCGCGGAGTTGCTCGCCAGGCTGATGCTGCCGGTCGTGCATGTGCGGGCGGCGGAGGTGGGCGCCAGCCGGCTCGGCGAGCTGGTGGCGATGCTCGGCGAAGAGGCGATGGGCGACCGTTTCGGCCGCGCGCACGTGCTGGAACGCTTGCTGGAGTTGATCCTGGTCGAAGCCTTGCGCCAGCCGGATATCGGCTGGAGCCAGGCTGAAGCCGGCATGCTGAAGGGCTTGGCTGATCCCAAGATCGCTAAAGCTTTACGCTGCCTGCACGAGGATGCGATCCGCCCCTGGACCGTGGCCGAGCTGGCGCAGGCCGCCGGGATGTCGCGCTCCGCCTTCGCGCTGCGGTTTGTCGACATAGTCGGCCAAACCCCAATCGACTATCTGGCGAGTTGGCGCATGACCTTAGCGCGACACGCGCTGGAGACGCGGAGCAAGCCCCTGGCCGACATCGCCGAGCTAGCCGGCTATCAGTCTGTCAGCGCGTTCAGCACCGCCTTCCGCCGCCATACCGGCGAAGCGCCTACAGCCTACCTGCGAACGTTGAGCTTACAGATGTAGCTGGGATGCGCCCAAAGCCGCCGTGAGCTTTCTGCCGGAAACACGATATTCCAGCGCGAGATCGCCGAGGTGGTCGCGTTCCTCGCCTCGCCCGCGGCCAGCTTAATCACCGGCGCGCTGATGATAACGGACGGCGGCTACACGGCGAGGTAAGCACGCCGCTCCCCACCGCCCGCGAGCGGCGATACCCTCCCACCGCATGATTGAAGCTCACCGGCGGGATCGTCAGGGCAGATCAGGAGGAGGCGGGCGGGAGAACAAGGTGCTCTTCCGAAACGATGAAGTCACAACGCTCCAGGTCGATGAAGCTCGCCTCGTCCGGCCGGATGACCCGCAGGTACTCGGCATCCGAGAACAGCCGGTCGATCGCCTCTACAT
>CAXUBM010000215.1:3230-4233 GCA_964249235.1 uncultured Acetobacteraceae bacterium
GTCGAACCAGAGCTCGGTGATGCCGTCATACTTGACCGGCGGCATGCCCGGGAGCTCGACGGGGAGCGCGTGCTGTTGGACGTAGCGACGCGCCGTTTGCTTCACGACCGGCGCCGACATGAACAGCGCGGCATGCACGTTGCGGTGGTGGTCGACAAACTGCATCTGGGTGAGCGAGGGCTTGCGCTTGAGCAGGATGGTGAACTTGAGCAAGGAATGATCCTCTACGGCTTAGAGCGTCGCGGGCGATGCGGGACAGTCTGCTGGCGGCCGGACGATTAGCCGCCAGCATCGGCGCTCCTATGCGGTCACGCGGGCTGCGACGCGCTCACCCGCCGCGCGCGGGCGACGTCGACGCCTTCCACCATTGTATCGCCCATGATCGCCCTCGCCGCCGCGACGCGCTCCGGGCCTGCGCTGTCGGGATTGCCGGCCGCGAACGGCGGTGCGGGATCGTACTCCATCATGAGCTGCGTGACCTTCGCCACCTCCTCGCCGCGAAGCTCCGCGAGCAGCGTCAGGCCGAAGTCGATGCCGGCCGTGACGCCGCCACCCGTGAACCGGTTGCGATCGGCTACGACGCGCTCGTGACCCCCCTCGACGCCGAGCGCGTCCAGGATGTCGTAGGTCGCCCAGTGCGTCGCCGCGCGATAGCCGTCGAGCAGCCCCGCCATGCCCAGGATCAGCGATCCCGAGCAGACCGAGGTGACGTAGCGGGCGCCGCGGCCGCGCTCGGCGAGGAAGGCGGCGATCTCCGCGTCCTTCATCGCGTCGACCGTCCCGAACCCGCCCGGCACAAACAGCACGTCGAGCTTAGCGGGCGCGTCGGCGAACGTGGCGGTGGGCATCAGCGCCACGCCGCTGTCGGTCATCACCGGCTCGAGCGTCTTCCAGAACAGGTGGGTCCGCCCGTGCATGCCGAGTGCGGCCTGCGGGCCGGCGAGGTCGAGTGAGGTGGTCCCGGTCGTTCGGACAGTTCGGCGGCTTGGCTAAGGTAGGTTCA
>CAXUBM010000216.1:0-4230 GCA_964249235.1 uncultured Acetobacteraceae bacterium
GATGTTCGCCAGGAGAGGATACGAAGTAACCTCCTCCTTGATCGATAGGGTTCTACTCAACCCAAGGGCGTCCGCGCTCGGACTGCCAACTCCTCTTCCAAGCGGCGCAGACTTGCCTCCGCCTCCTCTGCGGCCCTCTGCAAGGCGATGTCTCCGAAGAAGTTCGCCGAGCCAAGCAACCGCATGGGTTCAGCAACGGAGATCTTACGGACGATATCGAAAACTCGCCATGCCAGGCGCGACGCCTCTTGAGGAAGCGAGGCCGTGCCCTCAAAAAGGAATCCTACTTCATGACCACGAGTCCAACGAAGCGACGCAAGGAACATCGCGCCCTCGGTAAATCGAAGCGTCACCTGAGCAGGGATAGGGACGACCGAGGCAAGCCGCACGCGCGCTCCGGTGTCCGAGACGTCAACCAGAAGACAGTCGACGATCGAGTCATTGAAGATGATCTTCGCCCGCTTGATCACCCCTCGCCGCTTGTTGGACCGTCTCTCGGCTGAGCCGGAAGCGTCGGCGCCGTCCTCGAGGTCAGAAGCCAATTCGCGTTCCTCCGCTAACCGGCTGTCAAGAGGCCAGGTTTGACGACACTGTTACTGAGCGGATTGGAAGCTGCAAGGTCTACCTGTTCTCGGTGATCGCGCGTACCAGGTGCACTCTCGACCTACACATCCTTGATGGCGAACTCGGACTTGCTTTATCGCGCTTCCAAGCTAACATCGTCCTGACCCGATGAGACGCCTCTCTGCTATTTCGCTTCTTGCCCTATCGTCGTCGTTGTTGGCAGTCGCGATGGCCGACCATACCGTCATTGCTGACCCGAGCTCTAGCGGCATTCGCTCGGCGCAGCGCACCAATCGCATGGTCTTCGTAGGCGGCGTGCGAGGTCTCTCCGAACTGGCGGAACCCTCGATTGCCGAACGGCTGATCGCGACCGGCCGTATCGGTCTTTACGAACACGCTAACGGCATGGCCGCGCTCGCGACCTCGGAGCGTTCGAAGCTGCTCGCGGTCTGGCGCGCAACCGGCGGAGGGCACGGTTTGGGCGAGGTCGGCGCCTATACAACGCCGCAGCCAAGCTATAGAGCATATTTCGGATCAGCCGGTGTCTACCCGATTGAGATCAACATGAACGCGTTGACTGGCAATGGCGACGGCACGGGCACTTACGCGACCAGCAAGGCCAGCGGCGATAAGACGACTGGCGCGACCTATACCGGCTTTGTTCAGGCGAGTGATCTGACCAAGGTCGAGGCTGCGATCGGCGTCGCAAGGGCGGCCGGAGCGCGGAGCATTGCGGTGTTCTTCTCACCCAACGGCGGCGGTGAGGATATCGTCGATCCGTTCGACTCAGGGGGCTTTTGGGCCAACGTGCGCACCATCATTGCCGATGGCGGCGGCCTAGCCCTCGACACGCCTCCCGCTTACTTCCTCGCGCGCGGCCCAAGGTATCAATTCATGATTGAGCAGATGATAAAGTGGGCGGAAGGGAAGGACTACCGCGTGTGCCTGGTTGTTTCGCCCTACGCGACTGCTGCGGACGCCGCGGGGAACACCGCCGGGAACGGTTACGACCCGCGGTTTCTAGCCGAGACGCGCCAGGAGATTAACATTCTTCGCGGCCAAGGGGCGCTCCCGACGAGCTACGGTGTCGAGAACTACGGTCTCAACGGCACCGAGAACCTTCCGGTAGACATATCCGGCAACGGGCTGATCGATGTGGCGAAGTTCCTCGCCGACACATCGCCGGCTACTCCGCTTACAGATCAGAAAGGCCGACGGCCTTAAGTTTGTGCCGGTCAAGTGCGGAGTTCATAGACTTGCATCAGGATCCGACGACTGGCTCCGGTGGATCCTGCACGTCCCAGAGAATGCAGGAAATTCGGGCGGAGATTACGCTGACCTAATTCTCAGGGTTGGCATTAAGGTGCGGCGCATGGTTAAAGCCGAACCCGACCGAGATCACTATTGGATCCTGGCGTCTGTCGTTAGAGCGCGGATGACAAGCCCAGCTCGATCGCGACAAGCTATGAGCCGGGCTGCAGTTTGAAGCAGGTTGTGGTCAGCCATGACGCCAAGCCGCGGCTGCTGTTCACCTCGCGGCGACAGGCGCGTGAGGTGAGCTCACGCAGTCACCATCGACGACATCCTTCCTGTCCACACTGCTGAACCCGCGCCGGTGCGGATCTCGGAGCCGCGCGAAAAGGTCGCGCCTCGTCTCGCCGATCCGATTGATCGAGCTCGAGGAGGGCAGTCAGGTGCGTGTCGATTCGGATGTCGGCCTTGCTGCCCTTTGGAGGGTGATCGCGCCGCTGCGCAGAGGATCGCTCCGCCGCTCGGCGCGCGTGTGTGGCTTGCTGCCGGAGCGACCGACATGCGGCGCGGCTCCGACGGTCTCGTGCGTCAGGTGCAGCCCGTGCTCGGGCATGATCCACCCAGCGGCCACCTGTTCGTGTTCTGCAGTCGCCGCGGCGACCTGCTCAAGGTGCTGTTCTGTGATGGCCTGGGTCTCTGCCTGTGCGCCAAGCGGCTCGAGCGGGGACGCTTCGTGTTCTATGGCCTTTGTCGATGGTTCGGGCACGCTTCTCCGCCCGTTCGAACGGCGGTTGCCCCGATGATCACGATCCGCACGGCTGAGGACGCCGGACTAATCGACGGTCATTCAGACTCCTATGCGGGGGTTAGTTACCCCATGATGACGGTGCGTCGGAGGTCTGCCTCGCTCTGGCCACAGACGCGGGCTTAATTGCCGATCCAACGCGAATCGAGGATTCCGCAAACCGTGCCCGGCGTCCTCGCTTGTGCAGATCGTGAGATGTGGGTTCGTCAGGCGCCGAGCGGGACGCGTTGCCCGATCAACCAAACAAAGCCGAGCAGCTCCCGCGCTACAGCGGCCATGGCCACGGCTGATCGCTTGCCGCGCGTCGTGAGCCGCTTGTAGGCCTTGTGCAGACGCAGCGGAGCCTTCCGGGCGATCGCGATGATTTCCTAAGGCGCAGCCGAACGGTGCTCCTTGAGCCACGGCCCGGCTCTGGGCGTTGTCCGATAGTTCCAAGCGGCTTCGCGCAGCACGGCTCGCGTGATTGAACCGCCTGCTTTGGTGATCACCCGCGGCCGCACGGTGCCGCCGCTCCTGTGCTCGCCGGGAGCCAGACCGAAGTAGGCTGCGAGCTGGCGTGGATGGGCGAACCGAGTGAAGTCGCCCACCTCGGCGATGATCGTAGCGGCAACTACGGGACCTACGCCCTTGAGTGCCTGCGAGGCGACCATCAGTTTCGCCCACGGCGAGTGGGCCAGCACCTCGGCGATCTGCTTCTCGAGCTCGACCTTTTGTCTCTCCTCGTAATCGAGCGCATTCAGAACGCGAACTGCCGGGTGGGATGGCCCAACTGTCGGTTACACAGCCACATCCCGTGGTGTTGGCTCCACGATTTGTCTTCGAACCGCAGGTCGCACCGGAACAGGAATGCCTGGATGCGGATGCGCGCACGTCGAACGTCCTGGCATGCCGCGCGTCGTATACGGAATAGATCGCGTAGGGGCTCGTGCAGGGTGTCCGGACACCCACACGTAGGTGAGTTCGTCCGCGCGGTGCAGCCGGGCAAGCGCGACAGCGTCGCGTGATCGTTCCTGATCCGATCGCCCGGTTTCTGCGGCGTGAGGAACGGTGCGCAGATACGGCAGGTGAACCCCAGCGCCGTGAGTTGCTGCTGCACGTTGTAGCCGCAGCTTCCAGCCCCGTAGACGAACTCGACGGCACCGTGCTGGTTAACGATGCGACGGGCGACCTTGGCAATTGCTGTAGGGGAGTTCTTGACGCCTCCCAGAATACGAACCTCGCCTCGCCGACCGGCATCAGCGACGGTCGGAAATCGTGGCCTTGTGCACGTCAAAGCCAGCGAACGCGTGAACCTCACTTATGACGACACCTCCTGCCTCAGCCAGGTCTTCCCAAGCCGGGGAGAACTCTGCTGCCGCCTAGATTTGAAAGGCCATATCATCTGGCCGCGGAAAGGATTGGCGTGATAACCCTGGACCCCGGCGCAGCTCTCGGTGCTGCTAGAGGGGATCGACTGGCGGATGCCGGCGCGGACCTGGCAGCCGGAGATGGCGGTCTCGGCGGCAGGTTGCGGTTGCGTCGACGCGACCCTGGCGCTCAAGGAGGTCGAGCGGGACTAGCAGGCTAATGATCCAATCGGGACGGCAGCTGCAGGTTTCGGCCGTCACGTT
>CAXUBM010000217.1:0-4221 GCA_964249235.1 uncultured Acetobacteraceae bacterium
TTGCTCTCGGTCTTGCCCCGATGGCGTTGAGCAGACGTCATGACCCTGATGCCTGGCAGGCCTGGATACGTCTGCTTATTCGTGTTTTTGCTCCACAGCGGACCGCCAGCTCTCGGCCAAACGCCGGCGACGCTCAGGCAGCCGCCTTGATCTCGGCGAGGAAGCCTTCGACGGCCTGGCGGAGGTTGAGGGACTTCGCGGAGAGCGCGTGGACGGAGCCGTCGAGCTGGTCGGTGGCGACCGTGGTCTGGCGCATGTCGGTCTGGATGCCGCCCATCAGCTGATCCACCCGGCCGTTGCTCGACGCGGCGCTCGACGCGCTGCGCGCGATCTCCGTCGTCGCCTCACCCTGCTCGCGCACCGCACCCGCAATGTCGGCGCTGATGTCGCGGATCTCAGCAATCGTGTTCACGATGCTCTGGATCGCGTCCACCGCCTCGCCCGTCGCACCCTGCATCTGCGCGATCTGGGCGCTGATCTCGGCGGTCGCCTGCGCGGTCTGCGCCGCGAGCTGCTTGACCTCGTTGGCGACCACCGCGAACCCCTTGCCCGCCTCGCCCGCCCGCGCGGCCTCGATCGTCGCGTTCAGCGCGAGAAGATTGGTCTTCGCCGCCACCGCGTCGATCAGACGCACCACCTCGCCGATCCGGGCCGCGCCATCCGACAGGGCCTGGACCACGGCGTCGGTCTTGCGCGCCTCGTCGACGGCACGCCCGGCGACGCCGGTCGACTGCGACACGCGACGGGTGATCTCGGCGACGGAGGCCGACAGCTCCTCGGCCGCGGCGGCGACGGTCTGCACGCCGGTGTTGGCGTCGGCCATCGCGGCGGCGACCGCCTCGATGGCGGCGGTCGAATGCTGCGCGGCACTCGCGATGCCGCGCGTGGTGTCGCCGAACGCCTCGGTCGCCCGCTCGATCTCGCGGACGGCGCTGCTCATCCGGTCGTCGAACGTGCCGGCGATGTGGGTCGCGACCTGGCTCCGGCTGGCGCGCTCGGCGGCGGCATAGGTCTCGAGCAGGATCTCGAGGTCGAACCAGGCGGCCTTCTGGAGCGCGATCCGGCGGTCGCGGCGGGCGGCCGCGGCGCCGAAGCGGCCGAAGCGACGGGCCGGCCGATCGAGACGGAGGTCGTCGACCACGCCGTTCAGCACGATCGAATGACAGAGGGTCACGGCATAGGCCGGCACGTCGCGCTCGTAGAGCGCGGTCGCGAGACGCCGGGCGGACGGGAGGAAGCCGTCGTCGAAGACGCCGCCCACCACGCGCTGCCAGTGGGCGAGACGGATCGCGTGCACGGTCGGGTCCATCAGGACCGTCTGGATCTCCGGCCAGTCGGTGAAGGACGGGTGCAGGGCGACGAGAAGCGCCGGCAGCTTCCGCTCGGCATAGTCGCGGAAGCCCGCCAGATGTTCGAAGTCCGGCGTGCCCAGCGCGAAGGCCCGGAACCGCGACTGATGCTCGGGATCGTGGACGCTGACCATGGGTTCGAACCGCCTGAGGTTGGGCCTCCACCATGACGGGCGAACGTCAAGAAAGGGTTGAGCCGGGCGCGCGGCCTGGTCAGCGCGTCTGCGGCACCAGCCAGGTGGCGACGTCGGCCTCGGAGACGGTGAAGGCGCTGCTTCCGGACACGATGGCGGCACAGCCCGGCTCGATGGCGAACGGCGGCGACGGCGCGTAGGACGCGGCCGACGGCACCGCCGCCGTCAGCAGCCTGACGAGGGTGCCGTGTCGGAGGCGACGTCGGGACCTGGTCGAACTCCGCCACGCTTGCCTCGCCTTCCGGTCGGGGCGACTTGGCGCGGCAGGGCGCGGGCGCGCGCGATCATGAGCCGACGAGGGGAAACCGGACGCTCTCGTAGACGAGCATCGGATTGCCGTCGCGCCGGAACGTGTCGGCAGGCCGCATGCCGATGCCGCCGAGAACGAGCCGGCTCGCGCGGTTGTCCTCGCGGCAGACGGCGACGATGCGCCCGACGCCCTCGTCGTGGGTGAAGCGGAGCGCGCGGCCGGCGGCCTCGCGGGCGAGCCCCTGGCCGCGAGCGATCGGGGCGAGCGCGAAGCGGAGGCCGATGCCCCGGCCGTCGGGCCGGCGGTGGACGCCGGTGATGCCGCGGAAACTGGTCGCGGGGTTAGGGGCGCCGCTGGCGCGCATGGTGAAGATGCCGACGCCCGCCTCCGACCAGAAACGGATGTCGTCGGCCATCTCGCTCGCGGCCTGCCCCGGCGAGCGGACGCCGCCGAGCATGAGCGCGAAACAGGAGGGATCGGTCTTCAGCCGGGTGACGTCAGAGAGGTCCGACCAGTTGACCGGCCGCAGCACGAGACGCGCGGTGCGGAGGACGCGGCCGCCGGCGGAACCAGCGGCCACGGTCGGAGTCTCCCGGCTCGGGGGACATCGTCACGACGGGCCGCTCAGCGGGCGAGCGGGCGATACTTGATGCGGTGCGGCTCGACCGCGGCGTCGCCGAGGCGGCGGCGCTTGTCGGCCTCGTAGGCCTCGAAATTGCCCTCGAACCACTCGACGTGACTGTCGCCTTCGAAGGCCAGGATGTGGGTCGCGAGACGGTCGAGGAACCAGCGGTCGTGGCTGATGATCACGGCACAGCCGGCGAACTCCTGGAGCGCCTCCTCGAGCGCGCGGAGCGTGTCGACGTCGAGGTCGTTGGTGGGCTCGTCGAGCAGGATGACGTTGTGCGGCTCCTTCAGCATCTTCGCGAGGTGCACGCGGTTGCGCTCGCCGCCCGAGAGGATGCCGACCTTCTTCTGCTGGTCGGCGCCCTTGAAGTTGAAGGCGCCGACATAGGCGCGGCTCTGCACCGCGCGCTTGCCGAGGTAGATCATGTCGGTGCCGCCCGAGATCTCCTGCCAGACGGTGCGGTCGTCGTCGAGATTGTCGCGGCTCTGGTCGACGTAGCCGAGGGAGACGGTGTCGCCGACGCGGAGCTCGCCGCCGTCCGGCGTCTCGCGGCCGATCACCATCTTGAACAGGGTCGACTTGCCGGCGCCGTTGGGGCCGATCACGCCGACGATGCCACCGGGCGGGAGCTTGAACGACAGGTCGTCGATCAGGAGGTGGTTGCCGAAGCCCTTGCGGAGCTTGTCGGCCTCGATGACGAGGTTGCCGAGGCGGGGGCCAGGCGTGATGACGATGTCGGCGACGCCGGTCGCGCGCTCGGCGCCCTCGGCGAGCATCTCCTCGTAGCGGCGGATGCGGGCCTGGTTCTTGGCCTGGCGCGCGCGCGGGGAGGAGCCGATCCATTCCTGTTCGGCGGCGAGCGCGCGGCTCCGCGCACTCTCCTCCTTTTCCTCCTGCTGAAGACGCTTCCGCTTCTGGGCGAGCCAGGACGAGTAGTTGCCCTCGAACGGGTAGCCGCGGCCGCGCTCGATCTCGAGGATCCAGTTGGTGACGTTGTCGAGGAAGTAGCGGTCGTGGGTGACGACCATCACGGTGCCCGCGTAGTCGTGCAGCGTCTTCTCGAGCCAGGCGACGCTCTCGGCGTCGAGATGGTTGGTGGGCTCGTCGAGGAGGAGGACCTCGGGCTTCTCGAGCAGGAGGCGGCAGAGGGCGACGCGGCGGCGCTCGCCGCCCGAGAGGGTGGACACCTGCGCCTCGGCGGGGGGGCAGCGGAGCGCGTCCAGCGCGATCTCGATCTTGCGGTCGATCTCCCAGCCTTCCTCGGCGTCGATCTTCTCCTGGAGCTCGGCCTGCTCGGCGAGCAGCGCGTCCATCTTCTCCTCGTCCATCGGCTCGGCGAAGAGGTTGGAGATCTCGTTGAAGCGGTCGAGGGCGAGCTTCAGCGGGCCGAAGGCGGCCAGCACGTTCTCGCCGACGGTCGCGCCGGCGTCGAGCTTCGGCTCCTGCGACAGGTAGCCGACGCGGACGCCTTCCGCGGCCCAGGCCTCGCCGCCGTATTCGCGCTCGATGCCGGCCATGATCTTGAGCAGGGTCGACTTGCCGGCGCCGTTGACGCCGAGCACGCCGATCTTCACGCCGGGCAGGAAGGAAAGCGTGATGCCCTTGAACACCTCGCGACCGCCCGGGTAGGCCTTTGTCACGTCCTTCATCACGTAGACGTACTGATAAGCGGGCATGCGTCGGGGATCCGCGATGGTGTGGCGCCGGCAGGCGGCGAGACCGCCTGCGCCCGGCAGGACTCGAACCCGCAACCAAGCCGTTATGAGCGGCCCGCTCTAACCATTGAGCTACAGGCGCAAG
>CAXUBM010000218.1:0-4220 GCA_964249235.1 uncultured Acetobacteraceae bacterium
AGGTGAAGCAGCGGAGAAGCCGGAGGGGGGGGGATTCTCTTCGATCCACTCAGCAGGATGGCGTTCTGGTCATGTGCACTGGCGTCGGCCAGGCTGGCGACGGGCCAAGATGTCGCAGCTGACGTGAACAAGCGGCGGCGACCGCGTCATCCGGGAGATGGACATGCGTGCTCGATCGACCCGGTTCGGCGCTGTGGTGGCAGCTGCCGCCGCGCTGTCGTGGAACGTCGCCGCCTCCGGCCAGCACCTCTACCAAGTGAAGGAGAACACCATTGGCTGCGCCTCGCCGCGCGCGGCGGCCGCCCTGTCGGGTTCTGACCCGCGCCGATCGGACCCGAATTGGGTGCGAAGCGTGATGAACGATGGGGGCTGTCTCGTCGTCACCCCGGCGAGCCGGTGGGCCCTCGTCAGGTTCGGCCAGGACTTCCTGGTGCGAAACCTGGTCCCAGGGGACGGGCGAGAGCTCTACATCTCCGCCTACGAACTCAGCGAAATTTTCCCCGCGACGCCAAGCCCTGCGGCGGCGAAGCCGGTCACGCCTCGAGGCCAGGAAACGTTCACTGTCGGGCGCGTCGGCCACGCCAATCGCTCCTTGACGCTCCGTAAAATGGCCGATGGGAGGCTGGATTTCAGCCTCGACGAATGGACCGATGGCGGCGACAACTTCGCCGTTTCGGGCGTTGCCGATCGCGTCGGAGGAGCCTGGCAATACCGAGAGAAGATGGCCTCGCCGGATCCCGATGCGCGGTGCGCGGTCAACATCGTCCCCCGCCCGGACGGCGGCTACGACGTCTCAACCCTGGAGGGAGCACGGTGCGAGGCGTATGCCGGTCATAACGCGACCCTCTACGGCACGGACACGTTCCCTCGGTCCGCGCGCGCGGTGATCGAGCATAAGGGTTTAGCTCGGTGCGTGGGCGAACCCGCCAGCCGCGGCCGGAGCCGTGATCGGTGTGGAAACCCGTGGCGCGAGCCGCGCGGGGCCGTCAGGAGGACGAGTCGACGCAACGGCGCAGACGAAGAGGACGGCTCGGTCTGCGCCGAAGGCGCCTGGCATTCCGGTTTAGGTGCAGCCTCGACGCATACGGTCCTGGACGGACCGTATGCGTCGCCGCGCCGGACTAGTTCTCGAGCGGGAAGTTGGCGATGAGGTTGGTGATGTTGACCGAGCCGAGGCCGGTGGCGAGATCGTAGCCGTTGGTGGCCGGGAACGACGGCGCCTTGGCCGACAACGTCGCCGAGAGCACGCCGATGCCCGCCGTCGCGTTCTTGTTGGTGGCGCATTGCCGCGTGCCGGCCTCGCAGGGCACCGAGTTGTCGCCGACGGTCTCGTCGTAGAAAACGCAGGCCGGCGAGATCGCGTTGCCCTTCGTCGCCAGGCACGACCCCGCGAGCACGCTGTTGGTGTACTGCAGGGTCGCGATCTGGTAGAGCCGCGGTGCCAGGTTGCCGACGCGGAAGCCGCTGTATTCCGCGATCAGCGCCGCGATCCCGGCGAAGTCGGGCGCGCCGAACGACGTCCCGCCATAGGCCGAACCGAGGAAATCGGTCGGGTTGGCGAAGTCGCACGGCACGCCGCCGGTGGCGGTGTTCGACTGGCATTCGAGGTAGAAGTGGTTCCAGATGCCGTTCGCCGCGAACAGCGAGATGTCCGGCAGGTCGCGCACGCCGTCGTTCGGCACGCCGAGCAGCGACGTCGTCTGGAAGGACGGCTTGGCGAAGATCAGGCTCTGGCCGCCGCCGCCGCCGACCGTGTTCTGGTAGCTGAAGTTGGCCGGCGCCGGGTGGTTGCAGGCGAGGATCGGGCCGCCGGCGCCGACGAACTTGTCGATCACCGAGTTCGAGCAGGAGTTGTCCCACGGGATCTCGGGCACGTAGGACTTGACCGAGCCGCCGGTCGAGGTGTTGGTCGACGACCAGTAGGTCGCGTTCTCGCGGAGCGCGGTGTCGAGGAAGTCGGTGCCGCCGACGGCGGTGTCGTAGGGGCTGGAGGCGAGCCCGTTCACCGACAGCCCGTTGGTCCCGATGGCACCTTCGTCCGCCGTGTCGGCGGCACCGTCGCCGCTGGAGACGAAGATCGGGATACCCTCGGACGCGCCCTCCTCCAGGAGGTTGGTGAACCCGTCGATGAAGGTCAGGCCGTTCTGCTGCTCGGCGCCGCCGTACGAGATCGAGATCGCGTCGGCGTCGGTGCCGAGCTCGACCAGGTTCTGCAGCGTCGTCTGCACGCCGAACGTGGTCGCGGTGCCGGCGCAGGCGGCTTCGACGATCGTGGCGGCGGGCGCCACCGCCGACGACCATTCGGAGTCGATCGCGGCCTCGGTCTCGTCGGCGACCGTGAAGCCGGGGTCGGCGCAGCCGCCCGGATGGGTGATCGAGAGCGTGCCCTTGTAGGCGGTCAGACCGAAGGTGGAGCGGAAGGTGTTCCAGTCGGCCGGGTTGATGTCGGTCTGCTCGGCGACGACGACCGTCCGGCCCGTTCCGGTCAGCTTCGGGCCGAGATAGCCGGACCTCGCCTGGCCGAGATCGTAGATCGTCGCGAAATCCGTCGGCGTCACGGCGTAGTAGGTCGTGCCCGACACGGTCATCGTGTAGCCGGTGCCGATCCTGCTGACCTTGGCCTTGGCGAGCAGCGTGCTCGGGATCGCCCTGGCCGGCACCGACAGCGGACGGGGGAAGAAGTTGCTGAGCACCGGACCGTCGACGACCGGCGCCAGCGCCGCCGGCATGGCGGGGACGACCGCGGGCGCGAGGTGGCTCTCGCCGTTCCGCGTGTAGGCGTGCAGCGCGGTATGGAATGCCCCGTTGAGGGCGGCCACCGTGCCCGAGACGTCGATCGACATACCGATCGGCGAGATCCTGTTTACGCGCAGGCCATGCGAGGTGAGCCAGGTCGCAGTGGCGTCGATGTCGGCCGCTGCCGGACCGTAACCGGCGGCGAGCTCGGCCGGCGTCAGCCAGCGGTGGTATTCCGGCGAGGACGGATCGGTCTGGGCGACCACCAGCGCGTCGAGCGCGGCCTGACGCGCGGCCGACCGCTTCAGCACCACCTGGACATGATCGAGCGACATCGTCGACTGCAGCGCGCCCCCGTCGACGGCGTCCGACATCGCGGCGGTTCCCGCCGCGGCGAGCGGGACCACCGTCGCGTCCGACACGGTGCCGGTGACCAGCGCTGGCGCCGGACTGGCGAGCGCGTGGAACGCTCCCGTCAAGGCGGTGGTGGCGAGTGCGATCCCCGCCACGGTCGCGAACGAACTCTTGTGCAAGCCCAATACCGTACACTCCTATCGCCCGGTCGGGCGTCAGTGCCGTGCCCCGCGTCGCTCCCTGGGCCGCCGGATCTTCGCCGGCGTTACAACGTCTGTTCCGTAACCTAGCCGCCGGTGCGCGGCAATAGGGACCGCGCCG
This sequence comes from uncultured Acetobacteraceae bacterium, assembly GCA_964249235.1. Taxonomy (GTDB): domain Bacteria; phylum Pseudomonadota; class Alphaproteobacteria; order Acetobacterales; family Acetobacteraceae; genus CAXTPV01. The sequence continues at coordinate 3,412 of CAXUBM010000218.1, forward strand.
GCGCCGCATCGGCTAGGCTCACGTCTCTCTACGTCAGCCAGAACGTGACGGTGACGGCGATGCAGCCGGCTGACTGGAAGGTGTGTGCGCAGCGATCGTAGCGGGTTGCGATACGGCGCCAGTCCTTGAGGCGACCGAAGGCGTTCTCGATGCGATGCCGCTGCCGGTAGAGGGTCCGGTCGTATGGCAGCGGCCTCTTTCGGCTGCGTGTCGCTGGGATTCAGGGGGTGATGCCGCGCTCGGCCAAGGCGTCGCGGTATCGGGTGCTGTCGTAGCCGCGGTCGGCAACCAGTTCGCGCGCGGCCGGCAGATCCGCGAGCAGGATCGCCGCGCCGACATGGTCGCTGGTCTGGCCTGCCGTGAGCAGGAGGCGGACCGGTCGGCCCTGCCCGTCGCAGACCGTGTGCAGCTTGGAGTTCAGGCCGCCCTTGGTGCGTCCGATGCAGCGCGGAGCAGCCCCTTTTTGGCCAGGCTGGCCGCGGTCGGGTGCGCCTTGAGGTGGGTACTGTCGATCATCAGCCGGTCGGGCACGCCCGCCGCGGCGACGAGCGCCGCGAAGATCCGGTCGAACACGCCGAGACGGCTCCAGCGGACGAAGCGGTTGTAGAGCGTCTGGTGCGGCCCGTAGCCGCGCGGCGCGTCCTTCCATTGCACCCCGTGGCGGATCACGTAGACGATGCCGCTGATCACCCGGCGGCGGTCGACGCGGCGCAGCCCCCGCGAGACGGGAAAGAACGGCGCGATCCGGCGCATGTGCGCGACCGGCAGCAGCGCAACGTCGGGCATCGGACACCTCCGACACTCTCAGA
>CAXUBM010000219.1:0-4215 GCA_964249235.1 uncultured Acetobacteraceae bacterium
TGCCTGGACCCCGATCTGCCCGAGTCGATGCTCCCACCCGCCTGACCGCGCTCGGCCTGCGTCGCAACGCCGCCGCCTTCCTCGTCATCCTGATGCTCGCGACCCTGGTGCTGCTGTCCGCCCTTCTCCTCTACCCGCTCACCGTCGCCCAGGTCGGCGTGCTGGTCGCCCGCGTTCCCGTCTACGCCACCGCGCTGCGCCACTTCGCCGACCACCTCATCACCCAGGCCCAGGCCCATCTCGGCACCGCCTACGTCAACGCCCGCCTGCGCGACCTCGTCGCCGCCCAGGCCGGCACCGTGGTCGGCTTCTTCACCGCCGCCGTCGCCCGCATCGTCGGCGGCGGCTTCGCGCTGTTCAACGTCCTCTCCCTTCTCCTCGTCACGCCGGTCGTCGCCTTCTATCTCCTGCGCGACTGGCCCACGGTCATCGACCGCCTCGACACCTCCCTGCCGCGCCGCTACGCCGGCAGCCTCCGCGCCCAGGCCGCCGAGGTCGACCGCATCCTCTCCGCCTGGGTGCGCGGCCAGCTCATCTGCTGCCTGCTCCTCGCCCTCTTCTATGCCGTCGGCCTGTCGCTCGCCGGCCTCGATCTCGGCCTGATCGTGGGCCTCCTCGCCGGCGGCCTCTCCTTCATCCCCTATGTCGGCACCATCACCGGCGCCGTGTCCTCGGTGGCGCTCGCCTTCGCCCAGTTCTCCGACTGGCGCCGTATCGCCGTCGTCGCCGCCGTCTTCATCGCCGGCCAGCTCCTCGAGGGCTACGTCATCTACCCGCGCTTCCTCGGCAACAAGGTCGAGCTCCACGCCGTCTGGGTCATCTTCGCCCTGTTCGCCGGCGGCGCCGCCTTCGGCTTCGTCGGCGTCATGCTCGCCGTCCCCATGGCCGCGACCATCGGCGTCCTGACCCGCTACTGGCTCGACCGCTATCTCCGCAGCCCGCTCTATCTCGACCCGCCGTGAACGCAGGCCAGGGCGCCGCCCTGGACCCGCTGGGGGCGAGCCCCCAGACCCCATGCGACGGTGGGCGACGACGTCTGCCGGCGCCGCTGCCTTCGGCTTCGTTCTCGATCAGGCAGGGACGAGCACGCTGCCCCAGCGCGGGGCGACCGGCACCGCGCAGCGTCCGCCGGTGACGGGAAAGGAGGCGCTCGCGTTGAGCACGTCGATCAGCCGGCCGTCCGCCATTCCTGCCATCTGCAGGCCGACATCGACGCGTTCACCAGCGGCGTTCACCACGACCACCACCGCCTCCGGGCCGCGCCCCCTCATGAAAGCAAACTGCTCATGGCCGACGTGAAGCGGCGTGTAGCCGCCGGTGCGGAGCGCTTCGTGCCGGCGGCGCAGTGCCGCGAGCGTCCCGATGACGTCATGCAGGTCGGGATGCGGCGCGCGCTCGCGCATGGCTGCAGGAGACAGGGCCGGGCGCAGGGCCGCGTCCGACGTCGCGCTCCGCCGCCCCGCCATGCCCCACTCGCTTCCATAATAGATCGATGGGAGGCCCGGCATGGTCAGCAGCAGGATGTGGAGAGGATAGAGGTGAGCGGGTTCGGCGAGTGTGCTCGCAACGCGATCCACGTCGTGGTTGTCGGCGAAGTTGTAGAGGTCGAGTCCGCTGTAGATGCCGTCCTCGCCGAACTGGCGGTTCAGCGTGTAGGCGATCTCGAAGTAGTTCTTGTCGTTGTGGCTCGACCAGAGCCCTTTGTAGGCCTCGTAGTTGGTGGTCGAGGCGAGGCCGCCGGGATGGGCCCATTGCCGGTAGTCGCCGTGCACCACCTCGCCCATCAGCCAGAAGCCGGGCCTCAACGCCTGACAGCGCGCGGCGAGGTGTCGCATGAAGTCGGGGTCGAGCCGGTCGGCAGCGTCGAGCCGCAGTCCGTCCACGTCGAAGCGCTCGATCCACGAGGCTACCGCGGCAAGCAGGTGCTCGCGGACCTCGGGGTTGCGCAGGTTGAGCTTGGCCAGATCGTAGTGCCCGGCCCAGCCCTCGTAGTGGAACGGATCGCCGAGCGGGCTGCGGCGTGCGAAGTCGAGGCAATACCAGTCGCGGTAGCGCGAGGCTTCGCCGTGCTCGAGAACGTCCCGGAACGCTGGGAAATCGCGGCCGGTGTGGTGAAACACGGCGTCGAGCACCAGGCGGATGCCCCTGTCGTGCAGGGCTCGGCTGAACGCGGCCAGGTCCTCTTCATCACCCAGACGGCGGTCGACGTGAAAGTAGTCGGCCACATCGTAGCCATGCGCCGACGACTGCATCACGGGGCCGAGAAGGACGGCGTTGACGCCGGTCGCCTGCAGATAGTCGGGCCACGCGTCGAGGCTGCGGAGTCGGTGCACGATGTCGCCGCCGAGTGGGTTTTGCGCGGGAGCACCGACGCATCCCAGAGGAAAGAGGTGGTAGAAGAAGGCGTCCCTGGGCCACGCGCTGGTCACTGTCGTCGTCTCCTCAATACTGACCGGTAGGTATATTCGCACGCCGTGATCGGCCCCTGCCCAACTTGTCGGCTAGGAGTAGATGCCGTGGCTGAACTGGTGCACGATGTCGCGACGAAGCCGGTCGGTGATGGTCATCTCACCATCGAGCTGCAGAGCGATGGCGCTGTTCAGAGCGCCCACGAACGAGACCGCGTAGCGCCGGTGCCGGCCGCGCAGGTTGCCGTGGTCACGCGCGGCGTCGGCGAACACCTTCTCCAGCAACGCTTGCCGGTGCACGTAGTGGTGGACGGCGACGGCGCGCGCTGGACTTTCCCGTGGCGCGAAGTAAAGCGCCAGCTCCAGGAAATAACCTTCTGGCTCTCTGGTTGCGAAACCGATATAGGCAGCGGCGATGCGATCGAGCGAAAGCGGCAAGTCCCCCCGATAGATGGCGGCTTCCGCGATCTCGCGGTCCAGCTCTCCCGCGTATTCGGCAAACAGCGCTTCCAACAATCCCTGTTTGCTGCCGAAGAAATGGTAGAGCGTCGGCTTGGCGACCCCTGTCGCAGCCGCGATCTCCTGCACCCCGACGCCGTCGTAGCCACGACTGGCAAACAGCATCAGGGCGGCGCGAAGCAGGGCTGAGCGGGAGTCCATCGAGATGTGTATACCGTTCGGTACATGGCCCGTCAAGCGGAGCTGCCGCGGTCGTCGCACCGCGTGCCATTTGTCGTCCAGCACACCGCCAGCCGCGCCGACCAACGGTTTGCGGGTCGACTGGGCCACAGTGCCCCTGGCCCAGGAGTTCACAGTCAGGGCTCTGCCCTGGACCCGCTGGGGGCTCGCCCCCAGACCCCATGACTTCAGTTGCGGCATCAATCAATCCAGTCGCAGTCCGCCAGCGTCTCGACGGGAAGCCGAGCACGAGCGGCACGCGACTACATGGTCGATTTATGACTGTGTTGGACGGATTGGCCCAGTCCGCGATGCTTCCACAGAAGCTGGATCTGCTCGAGCGATCGGCCCTTGGTTTCCGGCACGGCGTAGAAAACCCAGAGCAAGCCGATCAGGCAGAACGAGCCGAAGAGCCAAAACGTCAGTGAGTTGCCCAGAGCATCGATCAGCGACAGGAAGACCTGGCTGACGATGAACGCCGAAGCCCAGTTGAAGGCGGTTGCGACAGCGACCGCCCGGCCCCGGATATGGCCCGGGAAGATCTCGTTGATGACGGTCCAGACGACGGGCCCCATGGAGAACGCGAAGCAGCCGATGAACACCACGAGCGCGGCCAGCGTCACGATGCCCGCTGTGGTCGTCCCAGCCGGTTGCGCGGCGCTGCCATGCGTCATGAAGTTGAAGGCAGCACCGACGACGATCAGGCTCAGCGCCATCCCGAGCAATCCGGTGAGCAGCAGTTTGCGCCGTCCGAGACGATCGATGAAGGCGATGGCGATGAACGTCGCGGCCACGTTGACGCCGCCCACCGCCCAAGTCGTGACCGTGGTCTGCGCCGCCTGGGTCGTGAACCCGGCGGCCTGAAAGATCTGGTCCGCATAGTAGATGATCGCGTTGATGCCAGTGATCTGCTGGAACACCGCCAGCCCGATGCCGACCATCAGCGGACGGCGCCACTGCTTGCCGAACACCTCGCCCCACGACGCCTCGCCGTGATCATGCGCCAGGGCGGTCGCAATCTCCTCCAGAGCAGGGCCGGGATCTATGCCCGGGTGTATCCTGCGCATCTGGGCCGCGGCATCGTTTCTGCGGCCCACCCGCATCAGCCATCGCGGCGACTGCGGCGCCA
>CAXUBM010000220.1:0-373 GCA_964249235.1 uncultured Acetobacteraceae bacterium
GTATTTCCCGACGACGTTCGTCATCGATCCGCAGGGGGTGATCCGGGAACGGCACACCGATGTGATCGGCTCGGCGCAGCTGGAAGCGTTCGTCGATGCGGCACCGCACGGCCGCTCCGTCGCGATCGATTCACCGTTGCAGCGTCGCATCGATGCAACGCTCGCTCCGAACCGGTTTGCATCTCACGGCAGTGCAACGCGCGTTCGTCAGGCCGTCGCTGCGGCGGATGCCGCGCTCACGCACGCCGATGACCTCACGGATGACAGTGATCCGGCGACCGGCGACGTCATCGATTTCGATCGCATGCAACGCGAAGCATCCGCGCTTCGCGAACGCGCGATCGCAGCGCTCGCACCGCTAGCAGCCGATCGT
>CAXUBM010000220.1:396-923 GCA_964249235.1 uncultured Acetobacteraceae bacterium
AGCGCTTGGATTCGATCCCCGCGCTATGGCGGCGCTTGCGGGGCTCGCGCGCGCCGAGTCGAGCCTCCATAACGGCGATGCGGCACTCGACGCGAAGCGGCGTCTCGCGGCGCTCGATCCATCCGCCGACAACGCGATCGATCTCGCACTCGCGTATGCCGATCGCTCGGCGTGGCCGGATGCCGAACGCGCGGCACAAACCGCGATCGCGGCCGCCGACCGCGAGCACCGCGCGAAACCGTACGACCGGCGCGCGCTGCGGCGCGTGGCGTGGACGCATCTCTACGCCGGACGGATCGCCGCACGCGCCGGCGATCGCGATCGAGGTGGAGGAGTTCTGCAACGTCGGCAGCTACGCGATGGAGCTGGAGACGTCGTTCCGGCTCGCGCGGCGGCTGGACGAAATCCTCGCCGATCCGGGCACGCGCGGCGTCGTGGTGACGCACGGGACGGACACGATGGAAGAGGCGGCGTTTCTCGCCGGCCTGGTCGTGCGCTCGGACAAGCCGGTGGTGTTCACCGGGGCG
>CAXUBM010000220.1:1047-4206 GCA_964249235.1 uncultured Acetobacteraceae bacterium
TGCTCGCGGCCCGGCGCCTTCGCGTCGGGCGAGCACGGCGCGCTGGGCTCGGTCGATGGGGACCTTGTGGTCCTCAATCGGCGGCCGGTGCGACACCCGGGCGTCGCGGCCGGCCGGATCGAGACGCGCGTGGACCTGATCAGGCTGGTGATGGGCAGCGATGCGCGCTTCCTGCGCTGCGCGGCGCGCTCGGGCGCGCGCGGCGTGGTGATCGAGGCGTTCGGGCGCGGCAACGTCACGCCGCAGGTGCTGGACGCGATCGCCGCCGCGGTGGGCGAGGGCGTGGCGGTGGTGGTGACGAGCCGCTGCCCGCAGGGACGGGTCATGCCGGTCTATGGCGGCAGCGGCGGCGCCGGGGTGGCGGCGGCGGGAGCGATCTTCGCCGGCGACCTGGCGGGGGCGAAGGCGCGGCTCCTGCTGGCGCTGCTGCTCGGGCAGGGCCGGGCCGACGTCGCGTCGGTGTTCGAGACGATCGCGGACTGAGACAGGGAGACACCCATGGCGAAAGAGATCTTGTGTTCGTTCGGCGTCGACGTGGACGCGGTGGCGGGGTGGCTCGGTTCCTATGGCGGCGAAGACTCCCCCGATGACATCTCGCGCGGACTGTTCGCGGGCGAGGTGGGCAGCCTGCGGCTGCTCAGGCTGTTCGAGCGCCTCGGGATCAAGACCAGCTGGTTCGTGCCCGGGCACTCGATCGAGACGTTCCCGGAGCAGATGCGGGCGGTGGCGCAAGCCGGGCACGAGATCGGGATCCACGGCTACAGCCACGAGAACCCGATCGAGATGACGCCGGAGCAGGAGGAGGCGGTGCTCGACAAGTGCATCGAGCTCGTCACGCAACTCAGCGGCAAGCGGCCGACCGGCTACGTGGCGCCGTGGTGGGAGTTCAGCCCGGTCAGCAACGAGCTGCTGCTCAAGAAGGGCATCAAGTACGACCACAGCCTGATGCACAGGGATTACGAGCCCTACTACGTGCGGGTGGGCGATACGTGGACGAAGATCGACTACGGCAAGCAGCCGCACGACTGGATGAAGCCGCTGGTGCGCGGCGAGGAGACGGACCTGATCGAGATTCCGGCGTCCTGGTATCTCGACGACCTGCCGCCGATGATGTTCATCAAGAAGGCGCCCAACAGCCACGGCTTCGTCAATCCGCGCGACATCGAGGCGATGTGGCGCGACCAGTTCGACTGGGTCTATCGCGAGTACGATTACGCGGTGTTTCCGATCACGCTGCATCCGGACGTGTCGGGACGGCCGCAGGTGCTGCTGATGCTGGAGCGGCTCTACGCGCACATGATCGCGCATCCGGGGGTGCGGTTCTGCACGATGGACGAGATCGCGGACGACTTCAGCCGGCGCCGGCCGAGGCGGTAGCGGCGGATGTGCGGGCTGTGCGGCGTGCTGGGCGGGGGTGCGGACTGGGCCGACGGGTCGGGCGCGGCAGGCGGCGCGAGCGCGGTGGTGTCGATGCGGCGGGCGGCACGGCGCGAGCACGTGAGGCTCGCCAACGCGATCCTCCGCCGCGCGGGCCTGGCGATGTCGGACTGGCAGGGGTCCGCGTTCGTGCTGCGGCGGCGCACCGGCACGGCGGCCGTGGTGGGTTCGCTGGGCGAACTCTGGGCAGAGGCGGACCGGCTGGGCACGCCGCTCGACCCGCTCGACCCGAGCCTGCTCGATGAGCTCGACGGACGCGGGCGCGGCGGCCGGCAGGATCCCGGTCACGCTGCTGACCGGGTTTCTCGGCAGCGGCAAGACGACGCTGCTTCGGCAGCTGCTGCGGAGCGAGGCGTTCGCGAACGCGGCGGTGCTGATCAACGAGTTCGGCGACGTCGGTCTGGACCACCTCCTGGTGGGCGCGATCGACGCCGAACCGGTGCTGCTGAGCAATGGCTGCGTCTGCTGCACGTTGCGTGGGGACGTCAGTGTCGCGATCCGCGACCTGCACGCGCGGCGGCAGCGGGGCGAGGTGCCGCGGTTCGACCGGGTGGTGCTCGAGACGACGGGGCTGGCCGATCCGGCGCCGATCCTGGGCGCGATCCTGTCGGACCGGGTGGTCCGGCATCATTTCCGGCCCGACGGCGTGGTGACCACGGTGGACGCGCAGTCGGGGGAGCTGTCGCTCCTGCGCCACGAGGCGATGCGGCGGCAGGTGGCGGCGGCGGACCGGCTGGTGCTGACCAAGGTGGACCTGGTGGGCCGGGACGTGGTGGACCGGCTCGGACGGGCACTCGCGGCGCTCAACCCGGGTGCCCGCACCGTGGCGGCGGTGGCGGGTGCCGCGGATGCGGGGCTGTTCGCCGATCTCGGCGGCTCCTACGAAACCTGGGTGGAACCGGACCGCGCGCCGCCGCACGGGCAGGCGCGCGCGTTCGTGCTGACGGCGGGCGCGCCGATCATGTGGTCGGCGTTCGGGGTGTGGTTCAGCCTCATGGTGCATCGGCACGGCACACGGCTGCTGCGGGTGAAGGGATTGCTGGACGTGGTGGGCAGCCGAACGCCGGTGGCGGTGCACGCGGTGGGGCCGGTGATCCATCCGCCCGAGCATCCGACGGCGTGGCCGACGGCGGCGCGGGAGTCGCGGCTGGTGTTCATCGTGGAGGGATTGGAGCGCGACGCGGTGGAGCGTTCGTTCGCGGTGTTCTCGAGGCTCTGAGCGCGCATCGCTTCGGCCGCTCAGTGCGCGGTGTTGGGCGCCCCCGACCGTCAGGTCGTGGGGTTGGGTGAGGGCGGGTCATGGACGGTCTCGTCGGCGGCCGGTGGGCGAACGCGTGAGAGCGGGACGTCCGCCGGGGCGCTGCCCCGGACCCCGCCAGGAGGCGGCGCCTCCTGGACCTGCCATCGCCGGAAGGCGGGTCCCGGGGGGTAGCGCCCGTGGCCTCAGGCGGCGAGAGCCTGGCTGCGGACGAGGCGGGCGTAGAGGCCGTCGGCTTCGAGGAGCCGGGCGTGGTCGCCGACCTCGATGGCTTCGCCTTCGGCGATGACGACGACGAGGTCCGCCTGGCGCACGGTGGACAGGCGGTGGGCGACGACGATGGTGGTGCGTCCTTGCCGCAGGCGGGCGAGTGCCGCCTGCACGGCGGCATCGATCTCGGCGTCGAGCGCGCTGGTGGCTTCGTGGCGGAGGAGGACGCGAGGGTTGCGCAGCAGGGCGCGGGC
>CAXUBM010000221.1:0-365 GCA_964249235.1 uncultured Acetobacteraceae bacterium
GGTCGACGGCGCCGTGCTGCCGGCGATGCCCGAGATCGCGATCGCGCTGGGCAGTGCCGCGCACGTGCCGCTGCTGCTCGGCACCAACCGCGACGAGGCGCGGCTGTTCCTGCCGCCGGGTGTCGCGTCGCGGCCGCTGGACGGGCACAGCCTGTCGAACATGGATGCCGGCCGCTTCGAGGCCATGCTGTCGCGCTACGACGCCTCGATGACGGCGCCGGACCCGGCGGAGATACGCTGGCGCGCGCTGACCGCCGAGGAGTACTGGATCCCCTCGGTGCGGCTCGCCGAGGCGCAGAGCGGCGCCGGCGGCACCGCCTGGATGTACCGCTTCGACAAGCGGGCGGAGTCCGGCCCGTTCGCGG
>CAXUBM010000221.1:375-4176 GCA_964249235.1 uncultured Acetobacteraceae bacterium
GAACAACCCGGACGATCCGCAGCTGGCGCCGCTGATCGCGGGGTTCGACGCCTCGCTCGCCGGGCGGATCCACGCCGCCTGGGTCGCCTTCATCGCCGGCGGGGCGCCCGCCGCGCCGGGGCTGCCGGACTGGCCGCCCTACGACGGGCGCACCCGCACGACGATGATCCTCGACCGGATCAGCCGTCTGCAGGACGATCCGGAGCAGGCGGAGCGCAGGCTCTGGTCGCGCCTGTTCCTGGCCGACGCGACGCGCTGAGCCGGCGCCCGCTGCGGCTCAGACCGAGTAGTACATCTCGAACTCGACCGGATGCGGCGTGTGCTCGAAGCGGTAGACTTCCTTCCACTTCAGCTCGAGGTAGCTCTCGATCTGGTCGGGCGAGAAGACGTCGCCGGCGAGCAGGAACTGGTGGTCGGCGGCGAGCGCGCCGAGCGCCTCGCGCAGGGAGCCGCACACGGTGGGGATGCCGTGCAGCTCCTCGGGCGGCAGGTCGTAGAGGTCCTTGTCCATCGCCTCGCCGGGGTGGATCTTGTTGCGGATGCCGTCGAGGCCCGCCATCAGCATGGCGGAGAAGGCGAGGTAGGGATTGGCGGTGGGATCGGGGAAGCGAACCTCGACGCGCTTGGCCTTGGGACTGGTCGCATACGGGATGCGGCAGGAGGCGGAGCGGTTGCGGGCCGAGTAGGCGAGCAGCACCGGCGCCTCGAAGCCGGGGATGAGGCGCTTGTAGCTGTTGGTGGACGGGTTGGTGAAGGCGTTGAGCGCCTTGGCGTGACGGATGATGCCGCCGATGTAGAACAGGCAGGTTTCCGACAGGTCGGAGTAGCTGTTGCCGGCGAAGACCGGCTTGCCGTCCTTCCAGATCGACTGATGGACGTGCATGCCGGAACCGTTGTCGCCGTAGATCGGCTTGGGCATGAAGGTCGCGGTCTTGCCGTAGCTGTGGGCGACGTTGTGGATGCAGTATTTGTAGATCTGCATCATGTCGGCGGCCTTGGTGAGCGGGCCGAAACGGTAGCCGAGCTCGTGCTGGCTCTGGGCCACCTCGTGGTGATGCTTCTCGATGGGAACGCCCATTTCGCCGATCGTGGACAGCATCTCGGCGCGCAGGTCGTGCTCGGAATCCACGGGCGGGACCGGGAAGTAGCCGCCCTTGACGGAGGGGCGGTGGCCCATGTTGCCCTCCGGGTAGTCCTTGAGCGACGCCTGCGGGCCCTCGATGCTGTCGATCTGGTAGGAGGAGTAGTTCGGGCCGGTTCCGAAACGGACGCTGTCGAAGACGAAGAACTCGGCTTCGGCGCCGAACGAGGCGGTGTCGCCGATGCCGGTCGACCTGAGATACTGCTCGGCCAGGCGCGCGGTGCCGCGTGGGTCGCGCGTGTAGAGCTGGCCGGTGGACGGCTCGTGGATGTCGCAGATCAGGATCAGCTGCGGCTTGGCGGCGAACGGGTCCATCACCGCCGTGGAGGCGTCGGGCATGAGGATCATGTCGCTCTCGTTGATCGCCTTCCAGCCGGCGATCGAGGAGCCGTCGAACATGAAGCCGTCGGTGAAGACGTCCTCGTCCACGGTGGAGATGTGCTGCGTGGTGTGCTGCCATTTGCCGCGCGGGTCGGTGAAGCGCAGGTCGACATACTCGACCGCGTTCTCGCGCAGGAGCTCCATGACGCGGCCGACGTCGTTGCCGCCCCCGGGCGGCGGCGGCGGCGGCGGCGCTGCGGCCGTTGGCGTCGTGGGGACAGCAGGTTTCTTGGCCATTCGGTTCGTTCCACCAGGTGTTGGGCCGCTCGTGTGCGGCATGTCTGTCGAAGCTCTCATGCGATGCGGCGCCGGCTTCGACCTCGATTGTGGCGGCGTCGCACGTGGGCGGGCGGCATGTCAGATGGCGTCCGCACCCCGCTCGCCCGTGCGGATGCGGATCGCCTCGTCCACGGTGGAGACGAAGATCTTGCCGTCGCCGATGCGCCCGGTGCGGGCGGCGGCCACGATCGCCTCGACCGCGCGTTCGGCGACCGCGTCCTCGCAGACGAGCTCGATCTTCACCTTGGGCAGGAAGTCGACCACGTATTCGGCGCCGCGATAGAGTTCCGTGTGGCCTTTCTGGCGGCCGAAACCCTTGGCCTCCACCACCGTGATCCCCTGCAGCCCGACCTCGTGCAACGCCTCCTTCACCTCGTCGAGTTTGAAGGGCTTGATGACCGCTTCGATCTTTTTCATGCGAGCGCGCCGACCGCGGTCGGACTTTCCTCCTGTGTCAGTGACGCTTGCGTGGTTCGTGCGCCTTGCGACCCGTCGCAGGGGTCGGGAGCGGAGAAGCATGCTTCGTGCCAGGGGCGCGCCGGCCGGCGCCGATGCCGGGCGCGGACAGGGCGGGCGACCGGGCGCTCTGCAAACGTGCGTTTGCCACCCGGAGCGGCGGGCGAGAATGCCGGCCGCGCTGCTTGGTTTTTGGGCATCGGCGCTTGCCCGGAGATGTCTGCACCCTATCTTGGAGCGCCGCGGCGGTGGCCGCGAACCGGAGCGATTGCCTTGCCGAAGCCTGCCAGTTCCCTGTTCGGGGCCCAGGAGACGACGATCTTCACGGTGATGTCGGCGCTCGCGGCCGAGCATGGGGCGCTCAATCTCGGGCAGGGATTTCCGGACAGCGAGGGACCGGGCGAGATCGTCGAGGCGGCGCAGCGTTTTCTCGGCGACGGGCGCAACCAGTATGCGCCCCTGACGGGCGTGCCCGAACTGCGGGCGGCGGTGGCGGCGGCGAACGCCCGCTTCTACGGGCTGGAGGTGGATCCCGGGTCGGAGGTGGTGGTGACGTCGGGGGCGACGGAGGCGATCTTCGTCTCGCTCGCGGCGCTGGCGGATCCGGGCGACGAGGTGGTGCTGATCGAGCCGCTCTACGACACCTACCTGCCGGCGGTGCGGATGCTGGGCGCCGTGCCCCGCATCGTACGGCTCGAGCCGCCGGCGTGGCGGCTGCCGATGGAGACGCTCGCCCGGGCGTTCGGACCGCGAACCAAGGCGATCCTGCTGAACTCGCCGGGCAATCCGAGCGGGCGGGTGTTCACGGCCGACGAGCTGGACGCGATCGCGGCGCTGGTGATCAGGCACGACGCCTATGCGGTGTGCGACGAAGTCTACGAGCATCTGGTGTTCGACGGGGCGCGGCACCTGCCGTTGATGGCGCGGCCGGGGATGCGCGAGCGGACGCTGCGCATCGGCAGTGCCGGCAAGACGTTCTCGCTGACCGGCTGGAAGATCGGCTACGTGACGGCGCCGGCTCGGCTGGCGCTGCTGGTGGCGCGCGCGCACCAGACGGTGGCGTTCGCGAGCGCACCGAACCTGCAGCGCGCGGTGGCGGTGGGGCTCGGCTTCGCCGACGCGTATTTCGAGGGGTTGGCGGCCGAGCTCGAGCGGCGACGGGACCTGCTGGCGAGCGGCTTGCGGGAGATCGGGTTCGCGGTGCTGCCGTCGGGCGGAAGCTACTTCCTCAACGCCGACCTTCGCTCGATCGGGACCGACATGGACGACGCGTCGTTCTGCCGCTCGATGGTGCGCGAGGCGGGGGTGGCGGCGATCCCGATCTCTGCCTTCTACGCGTCCGACCCGCCGCGTCACCTGGTGCGGTTCGCCTTCTGCAAGCGCGAGGCGGTGCTGCGCGAGGCGGTCGAGAGGCTCGGCGCCGCGCTGGCGCGGGGCGGCGCGCGTCGCCCGATTGACGCGCGCGCCCTCATTGCCTAGAGCGGGGCCTCCTGTGGCGGCCGTAGCTCAGTTGGTAGAGCGCCAGGTTGTGGTCCTGGATGCCG
>CAXUBM010000222.1:0-418 GCA_964249235.1 uncultured Acetobacteraceae bacterium
CGCCAGCACCGCCACCGACCCGCCAGCACCACCACCTGCTGCCGCTCCGTCGTCAGCTTGGGCAGCAGCGGCCGCATCACCGCCTCGATCGCGCCCGACCGCGCGATCGCCACCGAGATCACCAGCGCCGCCGCGATGATGACGATGATGTCGTCGCCGAAACCGTCGAACGCCGTGCGCACCGGCACGATCCCGGTCGCGATGCCCGCGAACAGCGCCATCAGCGCCACCAGGTCGTAGGGGATCCGCCCCCAGACGAACAGCCCGACCGTGCACAGGATGATCCCGAACGAAGTCGCCTGAGGCAGCGTCATCTCTTCCGGCCTCTCGGTTGGGCTGCGTAGCAACCGGCGAGCCCCACGGCGGTTGCAGCCTGCTCAGGAGATGCCCATGCCACCCTCAGGTGAGCCGACCTCGG
>CAXUBM010000222.1:428-3820 GCA_964249235.1 uncultured Acetobacteraceae bacterium
GCGCCGCCGGCGACCGTCCCGACCGTGAACCAGCCGACCTCGGTCGCGCCCGCGCCCGTCCCGCAGCCGGGCATGGACGAGTTTCGCGCGCTCGCCGACGACATGCCCAACCTCGCCTGGATCGCCGACGGCACCGGCGCCATCTTCTGGTACAATCGCCGCTGGTACGAGTTCACCGGCGCCACTCTCGACGAGATGCGCGGCTGGGGCTGGAAGTCCGTCCATCACCCCGACCATCTCGACCGGGTGGTCGCCCGCTTCGCCGAGCACGTCGCCACCGCCGAGATGTGGGAGGACACCTTCCCGCTGCGCCGTCGCGACGGCCATTGGTGCTGGTTCGTCTCCCGCGCCCAGCCCACCCGCGGCCCCGACGGTCGCGTCGCGCGCTGGTTCGGAACCAACACCGAGATCACCGCCCAGATCGAGGCCCAGGCCGCCGCCCGCCGCAGCGAGGCCCGCTTCCGCACCCTCGTCCTCGCCGGCTCCGCCATCGTCTGGAGCACCGACGGGGCCGGCACCATGATCGGCGACCAGCACCAGTGGCTCGACTTCACCGGCATGACCGCCGAAGGGATACGCGGCACCGGCTGGTTGCGCGCCATCCACCCCGACGACCGCGACCAAACCGTCGCCGCCTGGACCGCAGCGCTCGAGGCCCGGTCCCAGTACCGCGTCGGGCACCGCATCCTCCGCCACGACGGCGAGTGGCGCCACATGGAGGCCCGCGCCGTCCCCATCCGCGACGACGACGGCCGGATCGCCGAGTGGGTCGGCGTCCATTACGACGTCACCGACCGCCGCCAGGCCGAAGCGGCGCTCGAGGAAGCCCGCGAGGCAGCCGAACAGGCCAATCGCGCCAAGTCCACCTTCATCGCCAACATGAGCCACGAGCTCCGCACGCCGCTCTCCGCCGTGATCGGCTACAGCGAGATGCTCGAGGAGGAGATCCAGGATCTCGGCCAGCGCCACCTGCTCGCCGACCTTGGCAAGATCAACGCCAACGCCCGCCACCTGCTCAGCCTGATCTCCGACGTCCTCGACATCCAAGATCGAGGCCAACCACGTCACCGTCTACGCCGAAGCTTTCGACGTGCGCGAACTCGTCGAGGGCGTGCAGTCCACCACCGGCGCCCTGGTCGCCAAGCGCGCCAACCGCCTCGACCTGCGCTTCGACGGCGACCCCGGCCGCATGACCTCCGACCTGACCAAGATCCGCCAGTGTCTGCTCAACCTGGTCGGCAACGCCGCCAAGTTCACCGAGAACGGCACCGTCACCATCACCGTCTCGCGCGCCCGCCACCATGACGGGGCCGAGATCGTCCGCTTCGCCGTGTCCGACACCGGCATCGGCATGACCGAGGAGCAGCAGGCACGCCTCTTTGAACGCTTCGCCCAGGCCGACGCCTCGACCACCCGTCGCTTCGGCGGCACCGGCCTCGGCCTGGCCATCACCCGCGGCTTCGCCCGCCGCCTCGGCGGCGACATCGCGCTCACCAGCCGGGCCGGCATCGGCTCCACCTTCACCCTCACGCTTCCCGCCGAGCTCGATCCCGGATCCGAGCCGGCGCCGCCCGAAGCCGACGACGCACCCCAGGCCACGCACGCGTCCGACCCCGAGCGCACCGTGCTCGTCGTCGACGACGACCGCGCCACCCGCGACCTCCTCGACCGCTTCCTTCGCCGCGAGGGCTTCACCGTCCACGCCGCCGCCGACGGCGCCACCGGCCTCGAGCTGGCCCGCGCGCTCAAGCCCCGCGTCGTGCTCCTCGACGTCATGATGCCGCAGATGGACGGCTGGTCGGTCCTGTCCGCCATCAAGTCGGACCCCGACCTCGCCCACACCCCGGTCATCATGGTCTCGTTCGTCGACGAGCACTCGCTGGCCAGCTCGCTCGGGGCCGCGGACTACCTCATCAAGCCGATCGAATGGTCGGCGCTCAAATCCGCCATGGACCGCTTCCGCCCCGCCGACGCCGCCGGTCACGTCCTCGTCGTCGACGACGACCCCGGCCAGCGCGACCGCGTCGTCAGCATGCTCGCCCGCAACGGCCTCGACGCCCGCGCCGCCGCCAACGGCGAGGACGCCCTGGCACAGGTCCGCGACGACGCCCCGAGCCTCGTCCTGCTCGACCTCGTCATGCCGGTCATGGACGGCTTCGGCTTCCTGCACCACCTGCGCGCCGAACCCGCCTGGGCCCGCATCCCCGTCGTCGTGCTCACCGCCAAGGACCTCACCGAGCACGAATGGCACATCCTGCGCGGCCAGGTGGACCGCGTGGTCCACAAGGGCGCCACCTCGCTGCCCATGCTCGCCGCCGAGCTCCGCACCCTGCTCGCCAACCACGCACTCTGCGAAGGACCGATCTGATGGCCCGCATCCTGCTCGTCGAGGACCACGAGGAGATCTGGGACTTCCTGTCCCGCCGCCTCAAGCGCCGCGGCCACGACGTCACCCTCGCCTTCGACGGCAAGGACGGCCTCGACAAGGCGCTGGCCGAGAAGCCGGACGTCGTTCTGCTCGACATGAACCTGCCGGTGATGGACGGCTGGACCGCGGCGCGCGAGATCAAGGCCGACCCGGCCGGCGCCGCCATCCCGATCATCGCGCTCACCGCCCACGCGATGTCGGGAGATCGCGACAAGGCCATCGCCGCCGGCTGCGACGACTACCATGCCAAGCCGGTCGATTTCTCCCGCCTGCTCGAGCAGATCGATGCCGCCACCGGCGGGGGCGCTGCCGCCGACCCCGGCGGGGGCGTCGTGCGCGGCACACCCTCGTCGTGACGCGCCCTGGACCGCCCCCGTGAGGCAGGTCACCAGGCTCATCGGCCATGCGTTGTCGGCGGCGGTCAGGCGGGACGGGACCGCCGACACGCTGCAGCAGGAAGCGTTCGAGGAGGGCAGGGCGCTCGCCTCCGATCTCGCCCGCACGGCGACGCCCCGGCGCGCGATCACGCCCGAAACCATGCTTCTCGAGACCCTGTCGGCCAAGGTGCTCGGCGCCTGGCTGCAGAACCGCCACCAGACCCTCTACCCGCTGGCCCTCAATCTTCGCAACATCCCCGACGCGCACGCCTGCCTGATCTTCGCCGCCATCGCCGGCGGGCTCCGCATGGCCGGCGTCCCGCCCGAGGACCACACCCCCCGCCTCGAACGCTGGCTCGCCAGCGTCGGCGGCACCGACGCCCACCGCGCCCAGCTCGCCGCCGCCCACACCGCTCCGCCGCCCTTCTACGAAACCGTCGAGCACCTCGTGGCCGCCCATCTCGGCCCGTTCGCCTTTGCCGCCTGCCTCGCCGCCCTCGACCAGCGCGTCACCACCAACCGCCTCTTGCTCGAATTCCTCGCCTCCCGCCTCGGCCTGCCCAGCGACATGTCCCGCAGCCTCGCCC
>CAXUBM010000222.1:3830-4171 GCA_964249235.1 uncultured Acetobacteraceae bacterium
GGTGGTGCATGCGCGTCAACGCAGCGGCAGACACCGCCCGAAACCATCGACCCCACGACACGTCCGCGACGACCGGACGGCAGCGTCGGCAACGGCGCAAGTCCCGCCGTCGCGCCGGGGCGTCATCACCGCGGCGCGCACAGCGCGGCCGTGTCCGTGCGCCCGGCGCGAAGGGCTCCGACTTCACCGCCCTCGATCCGGTGCGCGCGCCCTGCGGCAGGGCCGTGCGCAACGGCCTTCGCCCCGCGCCGGGCACCGCCGGCGGGGTTCTTCACCCTGCCGCCGCCGCCCCGATGCGCCCTCCGATGCGCGCCGGCGGCCGGGCCGCCGGCGCGCATCGG
>CAXUBM010000223.1:0-4161 GCA_964249235.1 uncultured Acetobacteraceae bacterium
GTCCCCACGCCTCGGGCGGCGCCACCCCGATGATCCCGAAGAACGGATCGAGCGCCAGCTCCGTCCCCCAGGGCAGCACGCACACCCCGCGCTGCCGGTCGATACGGGGATGGATGGTCTCGTAATCGGTGAACTCGTCCGGCAGCGTGCCGAGCAGCGGCAGGATCGAGACGAACCCCCAATCCATCGTCGGCCTCGCGTCCAGGATCTCCACCTGCAGCGTATCCCCCGGCTCCGCGCCGCGCACGAACACCGGCCCGGTGATGAAGTGCGGCCCCGGCCCGGCCGGCAGCGCATCCAGCGCCGCGAGATAGTCCGCCGGCACCATCGACGGTGCCGGCAACGATGCCCGCCCGCCGGCCGGAAACGACGCCAGCGTCACGCTGTCCCCCGACTCCACCTCCAGCACCGGCGCCGTCGTCGCGTCCAGGTAACCGAGCACCATGTTCTCCGGCGTCGCCGCGATCACGTGATGGGCCATCACAATCCTCCGCAAGGTCAGAGGACTTGGGGCTCCGCCCCAGACCCCGCCAGGCGCCGGGCGCCTGGACCTCCATTCTTGATGTTCCCTTTACGCCCTAGGCCCCAGCCGTACATCGCCCCTTTACGCCCTGGCCGCCTACCGTCCCACCCATGTTGGACATCCTCCTGGCGGCGGCCGGCACCGGCCTGATCCTGCTCATGTGCGCCTACGCCGAATTCTGCGAGCGCATCTGATGATCGAAACCTGTCTCGCGGGCGGCGTCGCCCTGCTCGTCTTCGTCTACCTGGTCTGGGCGCTCGTCCGCCCCGAAGACTTCTGACCGCACCCGGAGACTTCCCCACATGACCGTCAACGGCTGGGTGCAGATCGCCCTCGTCCTCGCCCTCGTCTTCGCCACCGCCTTTCCCCTCGGCCGCTACATGGCGACCGTCTTCGGAGGCGGCCGCACCGTCCTGTCCCCGATCGTGGCCCCCCTCGAGCGCCTCACCTACGCGCTCTGCGGCATCGATCCCAAACGCGGCATGAGCTGGAAGACCTACTGCTTCGCGCTGATCCTCCTCAACGCCGCCTACTTCCTGCTCCTCTACGCCATGCTCCGCCTGCAGGCCCATCTGCCGTTCAACCCGCAGCACGTCCCCGACATGCCGCACGCCCTCGCCTTCAACACCGCCGCCAGCTTCACCACCAACACCAACTGGCAGGCCTACACGCCCGAAAGCCAGCTCTCGTACGGCGTCGCCATGTTCGGCCTGACGGTCCACATGTATGTCTCCGCCGCCACCGGCATCGCCGCCGCGGTCGCCGTCACCCGCGCCTTCTGCGGCAGCCGCCTGAACGATCTCGGCAACTTCTTCGTCGACGTCGTCCGCTGCACCTATCACCTGCTCCTGCCCGTCGGCGTCGTCGCCGCCCTGATCCTGCTCGCCTCCGGCGTTCCCGAAACCCTGGCCGCCTACCCCACCGCCCATACGATAGACGGTCCCCTGCAGTCGATCGCCGTCGGCCCCGTCGCCTTCATGGAGGCGATCAAGGAATTGGGAACCAACGGCGGCGGCTTCTTCAACGCCAACTCCGCCCATCCCTTCGAGAACCCGACGGTTCTGACCAACATCCTCGAGATCTGGCTGACGCTCGCCATCGGCTTCGCCCTGCCGATCACCTTCGGCCACATGGTCGGCGACCGTCGCCAGGGCGTGGCACTCTTCGCCGCCATGGCCGGCCTTCTCACCCTGGCCGTGGCCGGCGCCGCCTTCGCCGAAGGCGCCGGCAACCCCATCCTCGCCCACCTCGGCGTGTCCGGCGCGATGGGCAACATGGAAGGCAAGGACGTCCGTTTCGGCGTGCCCCTCTCCGTCCTCTTCAACGTCGCCGCCACCGGCACCTCCTGCGGCGCCGTCGACTCGTTCACCGACAGCTACACGCCACTCGGCGGCCTGGTCCCGATGTTCCTCATGCAGCTCGGCGAAGTCACTCCCGGCGGCGTCGGCTCCGGCCTCTACACGATCGTCGTCTTCGCCCTGCTGTCCGTCTTCGTCGCCGGCCTGATGGTCGGCCGCACCCCCGAATATCTCGGCAAGAAGGTCGAAGCCCACGAGATCAAGCTCGCCATGCTGGCGGTGCTCATCCTCACCCTGTGCATCCTCGCCGGCGCCGCCGGCTCCGTCCTGTCACCCGCCGGCCGGGCGGCGCTGGCCAACGCCGGCCCGCACGGCCTGTCCGAGATGCTCTACGCCTGGACCTCGGCCACCGAGAACAACGGCTCCGCCATGGCCGGCATCACCGCCTCCACCCCCATTCTCGCCTACGGCCAGGCCGTCGTCATGCTGCTCGGCCGCTTCGCCTTCGCCGTCCCGGTGCTCGCCATCGCCGGCTCGCTCGCCGCCAAGCCCAAGCTGCCCGCCAGCGCCGGCACCTTTCCCACCCACCAGCCGCTCTTCGTGGGCCTCCTGTGCGGCGTCATCATCATCCTCGGCGGTCTCCAATTCATGCCCGCCGACAGCCTCGGCCCGATCGCCGAACATTTCGTCATGAACGCGGGAAAGACCTACTGACATGGACGCCCTCGCCACCGCTCCCGCCACGCCCGCCCGCGCCGAAGCGCAGGCCGGCACCACCTCCCTCTTCGACCGGCGCATCGCCGCCCGCGCGCTGCGCGACGCGTTCGGCAAGCTCAACCCGCTCACGCTGGCCCGCAACCCGGTGATCTTCGTCACCGAGATCGTCGCCGCCCTGACCACGACGATCTTCGTGCTCGACCTCGTTCGGCACCGTCCGGTTGCCTTTCCGCTCGCCATCGCGCTGTGGCTGTGGCTGACCGTGCTGTTCGCCACCTTCGCCGAGGCCGTCGCCGAAGGCCGCGGCCGCGCCCGTGCCGAAACGCTGCGCCGCGCCCGCACCGACACCGTCGCCAAGCTCCTGCCCAACCCCGCCGACCATGCCCTCTACCAGCCCCGTCCCGCAACCGACCTGCGCGCCGGCGACATCGTCCTGGTCGAAGCCGGCGACCTCGTCCCCTCCGACGGCGAGATCGTCCGAGGCATCGCCAGCGTCAACGAAAGTGCGGTGACCGGCGAATCCGCCCCCGTGATCCGCGAGGCCGGCGGCGACCGCAGCGCGGTCACCGGCGGCACCGTCGTCGTTTCCGACTGGATCGTCGTGCGCATCACCGCCGATCCAGGCTCGACCTTCATCGACCGCATGATCAAGCTCGTCGAAGGCGCCGAACGCCGCAAGACGCCCAACGAGATCGCGCTCGACATCCTGCTCGCCGGCCTGACCATCGTCTTCCTCGTCGCCGTCGTCACCCTGCCGGCGCTCGCCGCCTATTCCTCCACCGCGCTCGCCGTGCCCGTCCTCGCCGCCCTCCTCGTCACCCTGATCCCGACCACCATCGGCGGCCTCCTGTCGGCCATCGGCATCGCCGGCATGGACCGCCTGATCCGCTTCAATGTCGTCGCCACCTCCGGCCGCGCCGTCGAGGCCGCCGGCGACGTCGACGCGCTGCTCCTCGACAAGACCGGCACCATCACCTTCGGCAACCGCATGGCCGCCGCCTTCGTCCCCGTCCCCGGTGTCGGCGAACGCGAGCTCGTCCACGCCGCCACCCTCGCCTCCCTCGGCGACGAAACGCCCGAGGGCCGCTCCATCCTGGCACTCGCCCGCGACCGCCACGACGTCGTCCTCGACCGCCCCGCCGGCGCCACCGTCGTCCCCTTCACCGCCAACACGAGAATGTCCGGTCTCGATCACGACGGCGCGCGCACCCGCAAGGGCGCCGTCGACCAGATCCTCGAATGGGTCGGCGGCAATCCGCCCCCGAGCTTCACCCAGGCCGTCGACCGCATCGCCCGCGCCGGCTCCACCCCGCTCGCGGTCGCCGCCGACAACCGCCTGCTCGGCACCGTCGAGCTCAAGGACATCGTCAAGCCCGGCATCCGCGAGCGCTTCGCCGAGCTGCGCACCATGGGCATCCGCACCGTCATGGTCACCGGCGACAACCGCACCACGGCCGCCGCCATCGCCAGCGAAGCCGGCGTCGACGACTTCATCGCCGAAGCCACCCCCCAGGACAAACTCAGCTACATCCGCCGCGCGCAATCCGAAGGCCGTCTCGTCGCCATGTGCGGCGACGGCACCAACGACGCCCCCGCCCTGGCCCAGGCCGATGTCGGCGTCGC
>CAXUBM010000224.1:0-4157 GCA_964249235.1 uncultured Acetobacteraceae bacterium
TGGATACGGTAGGTGGGCGTGGTGTCGGGGATCGGGTTGCCCTTGGGGCCGGCCACCGTGACGCCGGCGCGGTCGGGGGCATTGCTGAAGCCGGGCACGGAGAGGATCAGCGTGCCACCCGGGGCGAGAATGCGGCGCAGCTCGTCGAGCGTGCGCCAGAAGGCGCGGTCGTGGGCAAGAGCATCGTTCCACAACACGGTTCCGAACTGGGCGTCGGCGAAGCGGGCGAGGTCGGCGGGGCCGCCGGCGTGGCAGGCGATGCCGTCGGGCCCGGGGCCGTCCTCGAGGCCCTGGCCGAGCGCGTGGCGCTCGCCGGTCAGGCGGGCGAGCGCGCAATGGGCGGCGTCGGCGACGCCGATCTGCAGATAAGGACCGTTCGTTTCGTGACGGGCGACGATGCGGGCGAACTCGGAGGCGACGCGGGCGCCGAGCGCCGGGCGCTTCGAAGCGTCCTCGCCCGCGGGGGCGGCGCCGCAGCCGGCCTCGGCCAGGGCTCGGCAGGCCTCGCGGTAATTGGGCAGGTGGATGGCGACCATGGAACGGGTGTCCTGGCCGGCGTGGAAGATCTTGGCCTCGATCAGATGGCGGTGCCGCTCGACCTCGTCGGCGGTGAAGCCGAGGAAGTCGAGCAGGCCGCGCAGGTGGAAGAGGCGGCCATCGCGTTCGCCTTCGTAGAGGTCCTCGAAATAGACCAGGCGGGCGTCGGCGCCGAGTTCGGCGAGCCAGGCGGAGACGGTGTCGGTGGCCTTGCGGCAATGGTGATAGTGGCGGACCATGTCGGCCACGGGGACCGGCTCGAGGGTGCGCCTGCCATCGGCGACCTCGGCGTAGATCTGGCGCGCATAGTCCCTGAACCATGTGCCCTGCGCCTCGGCGACGAATTTCGACATCAGGCGTGCGCATTCGTCGCGGCGCAGCAGGTGGACGTGGCGGTAGCGCGTCTTGGCGAGCGCCTGGACGAGATGCTCGTTGAAGGGCGTCGCGAACAACTCGTAGCAATGCTTGACTAGGTAGTGCTGGGCGAAGATGGCTTCGAGCGCGCCCGCGAGGACCTCGCCGTCGCCGGTGTGGTTCCAGCGTTCGACCACCGGCCAGAACTGCCTGGGGCTGGTCTTGCTCCAGTTGAACGGCTCGTGCTCGGCGCTGCGATGCTCGCTCATCTCCATCAGCAGGTCGGTCAGAGCCGTGCCGCCGGTGCGCTGCATGGTCCAGATGAAGAAGGGGCGGGACATGGCAGACCTCATTCGCCCGGCGACGGATCGCGAACGAGCCATAACCCGTCTTGCAAACCTCATAACGCGGTGAGTTCTGGAGGGTCAAGGCTGCAACCGGACGCCGCCCAGACTGATTTGGTTTTGCAACAAGGTTCGGCAAGTTGGATTGTGGCGCGTGACTGTGCGCGTGTGTATGACTGCTGTCGATGTTACAGGTCCGCATTCGTCTTTGCGTTCTCTTGACGGGTCTGCTCTTGGCGAGCGCGGGTTGTTCACAGTTTCCTGCCGAGGGTCCGACGCCCGGCGAGTTCGCCGCCGGCCATGCGGAGGCGTCGTCCGCGGGGTTCCTGATCGTCGACCTCGACGCCCGCACGGCGTCGATGCTGGCACGCGCGCCGGAGCCGGTGCTGGCGCGGCAGTTCACGCCGGACGGGTATGAGCCCGACCTGCACCTGCTGCCGGGCGAGGCGGTGACGGTGTCGTTGTTCGATTACGGCGCCTCGCCGCTGTTCGGGGCGCCGGACAGCGCGGGACAGGGCGACCTCGGCGCGGCCGCGATCGTGGGCGGGGCGCACGAGACGTCGCTGCCGGCGCAGGTGATCGACCGCGACGGCCGCATCGCGATCCCGTTCGGCGGCCATGTGCGGGTGGCGGGGATGACGCCGGTGCAGGCGGGCGCACGGATCGCGGCGGCGCTGCAGGGACGGGCGACGACGCCGCAGGCGGTGGTGAGCCTGGCGGGGCCTTCGCTGCAGACGGCGACCGTGGGCGGCGACGTCGGCCATCCGCTGCTGCTGCCGCTGACCCTGCGCGGCGAGCGGCTCCTGGACGCGATCGCGGCAGCGGGCGGGGCGCGCTGGGAGCCGGGCGACGCCGGCGTGCGGCTGATCCGCGACGGCCGCTCGGCGTCGGCGAGCCTGCAGCACATCCTCGACACGCCGGCCGACGACCTGCTGCTCGAGCCGGGCGACGAGCTGTTCGTCACCCACGAGCCGCGCACCTTCCTGGTGCTGGGGGCGGCGTCTAAGGTGTCGCAGTACGATTTCGACACCAGGACGGTCAGCCTGGCCGAGGCGGTGGCGCGGGCGGGCGGCCCGAACGACGAGCTGGCGGACGCGGCGCATCTGTACCTGCTGCGCGTCGAGGATCCGGCGACGGTGAGGTTGTTGCTCGGCGGGGCGCCGCCGCCGGCTTCGGGGCCGGTGCCGGTGGCGTACAGGCTCGATCTGCGGCATGGGCCGGGCTATTTCCTGGCGCAGCAATTGCCCTTGCGCGACAAGGACGTCGTGCTGATGACGAACGCGAACGCGGTGGAGTTGAGGAAGGTGTTCGACGTCGTGCGCAACCTCGATTTCGTTCGCTACACCGCCTACTCGCGCTTCTGAGCGCGTTGCGGCGTGATCCCGCCTCGCCCGCGCGAGATCGGCCGTGGCGGCATGCCCGGCGGCTGGTGGTCGCAGCGCAGCACGCCGTTCCGGCGGCGGCTGCGGACCCTGGTGCTGTCGCGCGTGCACCCCGTCGCACCCTACCTGCGGGCGCTGCGCTGCGGGCGCGACCTCGAGCGGACGGCGGGCGACGGGACCGGATGGCCGGCGCGCGCGGTGGTCGCCTGCGTGACGTATCGCGGCGAGCGCGGGTTGCTCGGCGCGTTCCTCGCGCATCATCGGGGGCTCGGGGTCGAACGGTTCGCCCTGCTCGACCTGTCGGCGGACGGCGCGCTGGCGGAGGCGCTGGCGGGGGCGTCGGACTGCGTGGTGTGGCGGCCGCGGCAGGGACGGTCGGCGCCGGGACGCGCGGAATCGTGGGCGAATTACCTGCGCTTCCGGCACGCCGCCGACCGGTGGTGCCTGTCGGTGCGGGTGTGCGACTTCCTGGTCTTCCCGCGCTGCGAGACGCGCGCGATCAGGAGCCTGACCGACTTCCTGGAGGCGGAGCATCGCGATCACGCGTTCG
Source organism: uncultured Acetobacteraceae bacterium (assembly GCA_964249235.1). GTDB lineage: Bacteria > Pseudomonadota > Alphaproteobacteria > Acetobacterales > Acetobacteraceae > CAXTPV01. The sequence continues at coordinate 3,168 of CAXUBM010000224.1, forward strand.
GGCTGGTGGTGGACATGTATGGCGAGATGCATGGCGAGGCGGCGGCCGGGGCGCCGGAGGACCCGTTCGCGGCGCTGCCGTTCTTCGATCCGATCGGCTACCAGACCGCCGAGCCGGCCGAGGACGGCACGACGCGCGTCTCGGGCGGGGTGCTGCGTCGCACCCTGTTCAGGACGGTGCCGCGGCACGCGCCGCGGCTCGACTGCATCCCGCTGGTGCGCTGGCGGCGGCATTTTTCCTACGTGGACGGCACCAGGAGCCTGCAGCCGAGCCGGCTGAACCGGGCGCACGCGCCCTGGCACGGCAGCCCCACGGTGTGCCTGCTGCGGTTCGCGCTGCTGGCCGCGACGGTGGACGAGGAGAACACGGGCCGCGAGAAATTGCGCGGGCAGGAGCTGCGCACCAACGCGAGCCGGCGCTATCGGAGCAGCGATGACCTGGTGGCTTGCGGCCTGCTCAATCCCGGCCAGTGGTTCTAGGCGGTGGAGCGGCGGGCGATGTGGCGCGGAGCGGTCGTCGGGGCCTGGCTGGCGGTGGTGATCGGGGCGGCCGCGCAAGGAGCGCCGGTCCGGACGATCGAGCCCGCGGGCGCGCCGGTTCCGGTCGGCCGCGGACTGTTCGGGGCGAACTATGTCTGGCACCTGATGCCCGTGGAGGTGTTCGCGCCGTCGATGGCGACGCTGCACTCGATCGGCGCGAGCCTGGTCCGGTATCCGGGCGGCCGGGTGGCGGAACGGTTCAACTGGCGCAACAACCGCGCCGAGGGCGAGGGCGAGGGCGAGCCCGGCGTGGATCCGGACCGTTTCCTCGCCGCCGTGGGCACGGCGAGCTTCGTCTCGCCGAGCCTGCCGGCGACGCGCGACCCGTCGCGGATCGGACCGCTGACGGAGCGGACGGTGCGGCTGGTGCGGCGCTTCGAGGGGCGGGTGCGGCTGTGGTACATCGGCAACGAGTGGTGGCTGCACCGCGAGGGCAAGAACGACCCGGCGA
>CAXUBM010000225.1:0-4155 GCA_964249235.1 uncultured Acetobacteraceae bacterium
AGGCGCGCACAGCCAAGGACGAATGGAACGATCTTCGGCTCCGATGTCATGCTGGCGGCTGTCACCGCGCGGTGGTGTCTCAGTTTGAATTGGTGACCCGTCAGCGCCCCTCCAGCAAATGGACGTCCTGTTTGGGAACGGTTCGGGGCTGGGTGGCCGAGGCGGCTGAGGGAGCAGGCAATACCGTGGCGTTTGGCAGCGCGGTGTCCGGTCTGGTCTTGGTGTAGACCGGCGCACTCTCTGCGGGCTTCGGCGCGTTCCAACCGCAGGAGAAGCGAACCATTCTGGGCTTTTACCAGAGACGGGCTTGGCTCGCTTGCTTCGGTTTTGTCCTCTCTGTTCTCCGTGACTCTTGCCCGAATTGGGAAGTGGTTTGATCGTAGCTGCGCCGTCGTCGCCTCTTTGGGGGTGCTGGTGATCGAGTTTGCGTGAGGGCTGGCCGTCGCCGTTCTTACCGTCAAGGAATCCGCTGATGGCCCGGCGCAATTGTGCGACGCTATGCCACAGTTATAAGAGAAGCCGCTTAGGCGGCCTCCTTCCCATGCGGTCCATGCTTCCCTGCGGGCTCCTCGGCCGCGTCGATCAGCACTGCCACGTTCTCCATGCTCCAAAGCCGGTCGCTGACCCCAGCCGTCATAGCTGTGGCTGCACCGAAGCGACTTGTGCTGACGCACGAGACTGTAAAACGTAAATCAAAGCGCGAGCGCATGGACGTGGTTTCAACCTTCGAGAATGCGTCGTGAGCCGGGTGAACCGCCGCACGGACACATCGTCGGTCGGTGTGGCCTGGTAATTCGGGCTTAGTCACGCCGCATGACCGGTGGGGGCACGTAGGTGTTTGTCGCGACAGACCCGCCCGGCTCTGGTCCGTAGAAGCGCAGCATGAGGTTGAAGCGCCGTGGCGGTATCGGCAGGAAGTTCGCGGCCGGCACACCTTCTGGCTGAGAGGTTCCGAAATAGAGTGTCAGCGAGCCGTCGGAATTGTTGGTCAGTCCCGGCGTGTAGCTCGCAATGTTGTATTTATCGAGGTTGTTCGGGACCAGCTCGATGGATTGCGGCGTGTAAGCCGTCAGTGACCAGAACCGCTTGACCGCTGGAATGCTGCCCGCCGGGAAGGTAAGCTCGTATCCCCCGGTTATGCTGCCGTCGAGCGGTTGACCCTCGCCGTCGGTGAAGACGTGGTAGTAGCCCGCCGCCGCGCGGTCGTTGCCGAACTGTAGGTATTCGGTGATGGCTGCCCGGTCCAGGACCTCGCTCGCCGTCCAGTGGCCGATATTCGTGAACGTGATCCAGTTCGTCGCGCCGCGATTGCCGAGATAGTCGCCAAGGATCAGCGCGTGCGCGGTCTGCGTTCCGGCAGCCAGCGCCTCCCGCGAGCCGCCCGAGCCGAGCAGTGCCTCCATCCGAGCCGACAGCATCGCCTCGCCCGGCGTCAGCGGGGGCGTCCGTTTGTCGTCGACGGCGACGACGAGGCTGTCGAGAAACGCAATCGGATCGACCGCGATCAGCCCGTCGGCCACCGTCTTGACCGGCACGGCGAAGACAGCCTGAGGCGGGTTCTTCGTCGCCCCACCGCCCGGGTTCTTCTCGTAGTCGGTCAGCGACTGGAGCCTCAGCGACGCCCGGAAGTCCGTCGCGGCCTGCGTCTGGTCGACTCCGTCGGCCGAATATTTGTCGGCTCGGAAGATGATCGTCGGATTGTTGACCGGCAGCGTGATTGGCGTCGCACCCGGCGGCAGCGTGCCGGAATAGCCCCGCGGCCCGATCAGCGCGTAGACGCCAGGCGCAGGGTTGGACGGAAGCGCTGACGAGATGTTCCCGTAAGGATCGAGCACCAGTGCCGAGAACGTCACCTCCGAGGGTGGCACAGTCAGGATCGCCGGCTGCGTCGAAACGTCAAGGAACGAGCTTGCGTAGATCGTATCGACGTTGATCGCGACGACCACGTGGTAGCTGGGCGTTACCTGCTTTGGTCCGACGAGCTCGTCAGGTTTCGAACGGAGCGACTGCAGATATGTGAACCAGAGCGGGTAGAAGGTCGCGACATAGGCGACCGCCGTCTCGTAAGCGCTGAGCTGGGAGATGCCCAGCGCCGAGGTGAGGTCGTTCATCGCGGGCGCCTGCGCCCTGGCCGTCTGTGCGGCGAGCGCGAACGCGATCAGTGCCGCGGCAGCGCGCCGCGCTCGGGAACGAAACATGTGACCTCCAGACTTTCGAGGTCCGTGGTGCCATCCGCTGCTCCGCCACGGCACTGGCAAAATTTGTTGCTTTCCACGCGGTCTCGGAGGCCGGCAGTCTGGGCGCGACCTGGGCGGCGATGCGACGGCAGGCATGACCTGCGCGAACCCGACAAGGGCAGCGTGCCGGCCAGCCAAGGAGCGCTATCGGGCGCTCCCGCCCGGGCGTTCCACGGACTGTTGCGTGGGCGTTCCAGCTCGATCGTCGGTGCGTTGGAGACGCCCAGAGACAGCCGGAGGCGACCGCCGGCCTTCAACTAGATAATCGTAATCAGCAGGTCCTCGGTTCAAATCCGAGTGTCGGCACCAGTGCGGCCCGCCTCAGTGGTGAGGCTCGTGCACCGTGTCGAGGTCCGCAAAGCGCGTGAACTCGCCCTCGAAGAACAGGTCGATTTTTCCCGTCGGCCCGTGCCGCTGCTTTTCCAGCAGCAGCTCCGCCTTGTTGTGCACCGCCTCCATGTCGCGCTGCCACTTCTCCAGCGCCGTCTGGAACTTGTCGTCGCTGTCGAACGCCATCTGCTTGGGTGCCCGCTGCTGCAGGTAGTACTCGTCGCGATAGACGAACATCACCGCGTCCGCGTCCTGCTCGATCGAGCCCGACTCGCGCAGGTCCGACAGCTGCGGCCGCTTGTCCTCCCGGCTCTCCACCGCGCGCGACAGCTGGCTCAGCGCCAGCACCGGCACCGCCAGCTCCTTCGCGATCGCCTTCAGCCCCTGCGTGATCATGCTGATCTCGAGCACCCGGTTCTCCGGCCGCGTCCCCACGGAAGGCCGCATCAGCTGCAGGTAGTCGACCAACTCCACTGACAGACCGGGCGTGCGCGCCAGCCGCCGGCAGCGCGTGCGCAGCGCCGACAGCGTGATCGCCGGCGTGTCGTCGATCAGCAGCGGCAGCGACGCCAGCGCGCGCGAGACCTGCACGAAACGGTCGAAATCACGCTGGCTGATCTCGCCACGCCGGATCCGCTCGCTGCCGACCCGGCTCTCCTCCGACAGCAGACGCGTCGCCAGCTGCTCGGAACTCATCTCGAGCGAGAAGACCACCACCGACCCCTTCGGCATCGTGCCGTCGCCGCGTCCGCGCGCCTCCGCCAGCAGCGCCTGCGCCGCCCCGAAGGCGATCTTCGTCGCCAGCGCCGTCTTGCCCATGCCAGGCCGCCCGGCCAGGATCAGCAGGTCCGACGGGTGCAGCCCGCCCGTCTTCTTGTCGAGGTCGCGCAATCCCGTCGTCAGCCCGGACACGCCCCCCTCGCGGTGGAACGCCTGCTCGGCGATCTCGATCGCGCGCGCCAGCGCGCCCTCGAAGCTGATCGGTCCGCCATCCGAGCTCCCCTTCGTCGCCAGGGCGAACAGCGACTGCTCGGCTGCCTCGATCTGCGAACGCCCGTCCAGCCCCTCCTCGCCGATGCCGAACGCCTGGTTGACCATGGTCTCGCCGACATCGATCAGCTCGCGGCGCAGCCAGGCGTCGTGGATCGCGCGCCCATACTCGCCGGCGTTGATGATACCCACCATCGCCGAGACCAGCTGCGCCAGGTAGGCCGTGCCCCCCACCTCTTCGAGCGCCCCCGAGTGCTCGAGCTCCGCCTTGAGCGTCACCGCGTCCGCGAGCTGCCCCGCCTCGATCCGCCGCGCGACCGAGGCGAAGATGCGTCCGTGCACCGGGTCGGCGAAGTGCTCGGCGGCCAGGAAGTCCGATACCCGCTCGAAGGCCTTGTTGTTGGCAAGCAGCGCGCCGAGCAGCGCCTGCTCGGCGGCGAGGTTGGAGGGCGGCAGTCGGTGAGTGCCGAACAGGGTGGGTTCCGAAGAGCCGCGGTCGATGTTGTTCACCCGGCCCTACCTAGCGCGTCCTGCCGTCCAGGTCCCTGTGGATGGCTGTGGAACCTGGGGATGCAAAAACGGGGCTCCGCCCCAGACC
>CAXUBM010000226.1:0-4139 GCA_964249235.1 uncultured Acetobacteraceae bacterium
CCCCAGACCCGCATCACTTCAGTCAAGGGTTCCAAGGGCCGGCCTTGCCAAGGGCTAGGGGCGGCGCGAATGCCAAAGAACTTGGCCGGCCCCAGGGGTCCCGGTAAGCTCACCGCCACGCCGCGCCACCCCGTGCGCGGAACGCCTGAAACCAAGTCCGACGGGAACCTTTCCCCCAAGCCGGACTCCCAACCGTCGGCACTAGACACCGGCGGCTCGCACGCCAAGCGACGGAAACAATCCGCTATGACCATCCGCATCAACGGCTCAGAGACAGCGCTGCCGGACGACCCGCGTACCTCCTTGCTCGACCTCCTCCGCGAACACCTGCACCTCACCGGCACCAAGAAGGGCTGCAACCAGGGCGCCTGCGGCGCCTGCACCGTTCTCGTCGACGGCACCCGCGTCCTCTCCTGCCTGTCCCTCGCCGTCCAATATGACGGCCGCTCGGTCACCACCGTCGAGGGCCTTTCCGACGCCGGGCTCCACCCACTCCAGGCCGCCTTCGTCGAGCATGACGGGTTCCAGTGCGGCTACTGCACCCCAGGCCAGCTCTGCTCCGCCGTCGGCATGATCGAGGAAATCCGCCGCGGCTCTCCCAGCCACGTCACCGCCGACCTCGCCGCCGACACCATCGCCCTCTCGCACGACGAGATCCGCGAACGCATGAGCGGCAATCTTTGCCGTTGCGGCGCCTACAACGGCATCGTCGACGCCGTGTCGTCCACCTACGCGGAGGCCGCGGAATGATCCCCTTCACCTACAGCCGCGCCGCCGACCAGGCCGACGCCGTCCGCCTCGGCGCAGCCATCTCCGCCCGCTATCTCGGCGGCGGCACCAACCTCGTCGACCTGATGCGCGAAACCATCGAGGCCCCCTCCGCCCTCGTCGACGTCACCGCGCTGTCCGACACCATCACCGAAACCGAAGACGGCCTCCTCATCGGCGCCGCCGTCCGCAACACCGCGCTGGCCGAGCACCGCGCCGTCCGCACCCGCTTTCCCGTCTTGTCCCGCGCGATCGTCGCCGGCGCCTCCGCCCAGATCCGCAACATGGCCACCGTCGGCGGCAACATCCTGCAGCGCACGCGCTGCACCTACTTCTACGACGACGCCTCGCGCTGCAACAAACGCCACCCCGGCGAAGGCTGCGACGCGATCGACGGCTTGAACCGCAACCACGCCATCCTCGGCGCCTCGCCCGCCTGCGTCGCCACCCACCCCTCCGACATGTGCGTGGCCCTGGCCGCCCTCGACGCCGTCGTCCATCTCCGCGGCCCGTCCGGCGAGCGCTCGATCCCGCTCGACGACCTGCACACCCTGCCCGGCGGCACCCCCGAGACGGAAACCGTCCTCGCCCCCGGCGAGCTGATCACCGCGATCTCCATCCCGGCCACGCAAGCGGCCGGGCAATCCACCTACCGCAAGGTTCGCGACCGGGCGAGCTACGCCTTCGCCCTCGTCTCCGTCGCCGCCGCGGTCGAACTCGACGGCGACACCATCTCCGACGTTCGCCTCGCCCTGGGCGGCGTCGCCCACAAACCCTGGCGTGCCCGCAAGGCAGAAGCCGCCCTGCGCGGCAACGCCGCGACCCACGCCGCCTTCCTCGCAGCCGCCGACGCCGAACTCGCCGACGCCGTCCCGCTCCGGGACAACGCCTACAAGATCGAGCTCGCGCGGCGCGTGGTCGCTGCCGTGCTCGGCGAACTTACGGGAGCTCACGCATGAGCATGATCCAGGACGCGGCCCAGGCCGTGATGAAGAAAGCCGTCCAGCTCGCCCCCGACAGCTGGGTACCGGGCGGCCGCCCCGACCCGCTGATCACCCACAAGCACGGCCTCATCGGCGCGCCGGTCTCCCGCCTCGACGGCCCGCTGAAGGTGCGCGGCGCCGCCCACTTCGCGGCCGAGTTCCCGCTCGCCGACATGGCCTACGCCGCCGTCCTCCACAGCACGATTGCCACGGGCCGGATCAGCTCGATCGACACCACGGAGGCCGAAGCGGCCGCCGGCGTCGTCCTCGTCATGACCCACCGCAACGCCCCGCGCCTGCAGGCCCCACCACTGTTCGGAACCGCTCCGAAGGCGTCCGCCGGCGACAACATTCCCGTTATGCAGGACGAGCGCGTCCACTGGAACGGCCAGCCCGTCGCCGTCGTGCTCGCCACCAGCCAGGAACAGGCCGACCACGCCAAGACGTTGATCCGCGTCAGCTACGATGCCGAGCCCGCCATGACCAACTTCGCCGAAGCACGCGCCCAGGGCTCGGAAACCGCCAGCTTCATGGGCGAGAAGCTCCAGGTCACCGTCGGCGACGCCGAGGCGGCGCTCGACTCCGCCGATGCCAAGGTCGACGCGACCTACACCACGCCCCGCCACAACCACAACGCGATCGAGCCGCACGCCGCGACCGTGTTCTGGGACGGCGACACGCTGCGCCTCCATGACGCCACCCAGGCCGTCGTCCATACGGCCTGGTCGATCGCGCAGGTCTTCGGGATCGCCGAGGATCAGGTCCGCGTCACCTCGCCCTATGTCGGCGGCGGCTTCGGCAGCAAGACGCTCTGGCAGCATCAGATCCTCGCCGCCGCCGCCGCGCGGCTCGCCGGTCGGCCAGTGCGCATCGCCCTGTCGCGCGAGGCCGTCTACCGGATCGTCGGCGGCCGCGGCCTGACCGAGCAGCGGGTCGCCATCGCCGCCGACGCGGAAGGATCGTTCGAGGCGATAATCCCCACCGGCACGGTGGCGATGACACCCCACAACGCCATGCCCGAGCCTTTCATCGTTGGCACCCGCAGCGCCTACGGAGCCAAGAGCTTCAAGCTCGACGTCGAGGTCGTCCGGCTCGACACCGTCGCCACCACCTTCATGCGCGCGCCGGGCGAGGCCGTCGGAACGTTCGGCCTAGAATGCGCCATCGACGAACTCGCCGAACATCTCGGCATCGATCCCGTCGAGCTCCGGATCCGCAACGAGCCCGAACGCGACCCGACGACCGGCGTCGCCTTCTCGCAGCGCGACATCGTCGCCGCCTGGCGTGCGGGCGCCGACCGTTTCGGCTGGGACGGGCGTGGCCGCCCCGGCACGCGCCGCGAGGGCGAATGGCTGGTCGGTCTCGGCTGCGCCACCGGCACCTATCCCTACTACCGCATGCCGGGCGGTGCCGCCCGCATCACGCTCAACCGCGACGCCCACGCCACCGTCGAGATCGCCGCCCACGAGATGGGAATGGGAACCGCGACGGCGCAGACGCAGGTCGCGGCCGAGCGGCTCGGCTAGCAGATGGACCAGGTCAGCTTCCTGTATGGAGACTCCACGTTCCCCGGCATGGTTCTCGCCGGCGGATCGCAACAGACCGCCTCGATCGGCGCATCCGTCTCCGTCGCCCACCGTGCCCTGGTCACCGAGCTTCTCAAGCTCGCCGGCAACGACTCGCCATTGGCCGGATTGAAGCCCGACGAGGTCGGCGGCCTCGACGCCGGACTCGCCAAGCTCGACGATCCGTCATGCCACGAGACCTACGCCTCCATCCTCGCCCGCGCCGGCCGCGACTCGGTGGTCGCGGAGGGCGAGGCGCCGAAGCCGTTCGAGACCGAACATTGGTCGATGCACTCCTTCGGCGCCATGTTCTGCGAGGCCCGCGTCAACGCGGTCACTGGCGAAACCCGCATCAGCCGCTTTCTGGGCTCGTTCGACTGCGGTCGCATCCTCAACGCCAAGACCGCCGCCAGCCAGTTCCGCGGCGGCATCATCATGGGCCTCGGCATGGCGCTGATGGAGGAAACCCAGTTCGACGAGCGCAACGGGCGCATTCTCAACCCGAGTCTCGCCGAATATCACGTGCCCGTGCACATGGACGTCCCCGCCATCGAGGTGCTTTGGAACGACATCCCCGATCCCCACGCCCCCATGGGCGCCCGCGGCATCGGTGAAATCGGCATCACCGGCACCGGCGCCGCGGTCGCCAATGCCGTCTTCAACGCGACCGGCAAGCGCGTGCGCGACCTGCCGATCACGCCCGAAAAACTTCTGTAGGGTTCGAGCCGCAAGCCTCGACTCCGCCGGGGCAACGTCAGATCGTTCCCGCCCAAGCAAGGTCGGGGCTCTGCCCCGAGCCCCGCTGAGGGCGAGCCCTCAGAAC
>CAXUBM010000227.1:0-1422 GCA_964249235.1 uncultured Acetobacteraceae bacterium
ATCATTGTCTCCGTCAGGTGTCGCTGCCGGAGTCTCGGTTAGCCAAACTAACAATCAGTTAACTCGGCCGACCAGCTCAGAGCGAGGCCAGGGGTTCGGCCCTCGATCCCGCGGTGTGGGCGGCCCGGCCCGATCGCAATCCGGGGGCAGCGCGCTGGCGTCGTTTTTCTCGCCCTGCCTCGCCGCGACCGGGACGGCACTCCCTCGAGCACCTCGAAGCCTGCCTCGTAAATCGCAGCCTCGGCTCTCGTTTTTTCGACCCGTGCCCCCATTTCCGGTGCTGACGTTTCTCCTTCGGGAATGTCGGAGCACTTGCCATGCCGACTGCTGATCGAACCCAGGCCGGCCGCGTGCATTGGAGTGGCAGCCTGGTGCTGTTCGACGTCGTGCACGAGGGCGAGCGCGTCCAGTGCGCGATCTCCAAAGGTGCCATCGAGGATCTGGCCGGCACGTTCTGCCGCCGGCCCGAGGATGCGATCGCCGCCTTCCGCGCGCTGCAACCGCGTATCGAGCGCATCGCGCGTCTCAAGTTCGTCGATCGCCAGCCCGGCGTCGGCGGCCGGCTGCATCTGTGGGCGGACGACGTCGACGAGACCGCCGACGCCGGCGACCCGGTTTCTCCCGCCACCGCGTCCCACGCCTGACCCGAACCGGAGGCTTCCAGCCGTGAGCAAGGAAAAGAGTCGCGGCAATCGCGAGGCCAAGAAGCCGAAGGCGACCGCCAAGCCGCCGCCGCTCCAGACCGCGGCGCGCCCTGCACCTGCCCCGCCAGCGGCCAAGTCGAAATGATCGGCATTCCCGAGCTCGTCGACAGCGCGCCGCTTCGTGCCTCCATCGAGTTCCTTATCCAGCACGGCAGTCACCGCATCCGCTGCGCGGTAACGGCCGACGCGCTCGATTCGGTCTGCGGCCACGCCGAACCCACCACGGACTCCGCCCGTCGCCGCGCCTTCGAGCGCTTCCGCACGCTCATCAACGTCGCCGCCCAGCGCAAGCTCGACGGGCTCGGCCCCAGTCCCGGCGACACCCTGCTGCTGACCGGCGAGGATCTGCGTTCCGTTCCCCACGTCGCCGGCACGCCCGTGTTCGGCACCGACGGCCTGCGCCCGAAATGAGCGCCGCGCACGCAGCGCTGCGCCTGCTCGCTCATCGCCCCGCCTTCGAACTCGTTCATCAGGAGTTTGAGGTCTTCGCCGACCTGCGCGGCCGCGGCTGGGCTCGTATCCAGCGCACCTTGGACACACCGTCGGCGGGTGCGCACTGGACGCTGCAGCTGGTCGAGATCACCGACGCCGGCCGCGACGCCTTGCAGGAGGCCGCAGCTCTCTAGCCGGCTTGCCCACCGTCGAGGGCGCCCCTACCGTCGCCCCCATGAACGGACTGACCGGCAAGCGCGTCCTCGTCACCGGCGGCGCCCAAGGC
>CAXUBM010000227.1:1432-4135 GCA_964249235.1 uncultured Acetobacteraceae bacterium
GCCCGCGTCGCCGCCGAGGGCGCCCGCGTCTCCATCGCGGCCCGCGGCTCCGCCCCGCTCGACGACGCCCGCGACAGCCTGGGGCCGGTCGCCGCCGGCCCGCACCTCGCGCTTGAGGCCGACATCGCGCACGCGCCGTCGGTCGCCCGACTGTTCGCCGAAATCGTCGGCGCGTTCGGCGGCCTCGACGTCCTCGTCAACAATGCCGGCATCATCGCCGCCTCGCCCACCGACGCGCTCGATCTCGACAGTTTCGACCGCGTCATGGCGGTCAACCTGCGCGGCGCCGTGCTGTGCGCCACCGCCGCGATCCGGCAGTTTCTCGCCCAGGGGACCGGCGGCGTCATCCTCAACACCGCTTCCGTTCACGAGACCATCCCCAAGCCCGGCTATCTCAGCTACAGCGCCAGCAAGGGCGCGCTCGGCAACGTCACCCGCACGCTGGCGCTCGAATACGCCGACCGCGGCATTCGCGTGAACGAAGTCGCGCCCGGCGCGATCGCCACCCCGATCAACGCCGCCTGGACCGACGATCCGGCGCGTCGCGCTCTCGTCGACGCCCACATCCCGATGGGTCGCGCCGGCGGGGCCGACGAGATCGCCGCCGCCTTCGCCTTCCTGGCCTCCGACGACGCGCGTTACATCACGGGCGCGACGCTCACCGTCGATGGCGGCCTGACCCTCTACAACGACTTCCGGACCAATTGGGCCACGTGACGTATCAATTCGTAGACGAATTGTCTTCGTCTTCTCTTTACTTGTCCAAAATTGGCGCCACGGTGCCTCTTGCTTGCCACCACCGCGTTACCTGGGGCAAAGACGTCTCTCGGCATCACCGTTGGAGAGGTTACGTGAGCGACGAGCAGCCCCAGCACCCGCATCGCGGCGAAAGCGCGGACGTCGTCGTCTTCTCCGATGGCCGCTTCTCGACCGCGCCGGCGCCCGCCTGGTGGCGCGAGGAAGAATGGTTCAGCTCCGCCTCGGTCCTGACCTCCTTCGAGATCGGCCCGCTGCGCAACGGCGTGATCGGCCGCCAGGCCCCGGAGGGCGTCACCGTCTGCCTCGTCGCCAACGACGAGCACCAGGATGTCCGCATGCTCTGGTGCCCGACGGAGGCCGACTACACCGCCTTCCTCTGCGGCCCAGGCGCGGTGTTCGCCGCCACCTGCGCTCAGATCCTCGCCGCCGATCCACTCAAGCGCGGCACCTGGAAGTAGGGGCACCAGCGCCGCTACACTCCCGCCAAACGGGAGGACGTCCATGCTCGCTTCGGTTCCCAACGGTCTCGGCCGCCTGCGCGGCAAATCCGCCCTCGTCACCGGCGCCGCCAACGGCATCGGCCGCGCCACCGCCCTGATCTTCGCCGCCGAAGGCGCCAGGCTGGTCGTCAACGACGTCGACGCCGCCCGCCTCGACGCGCTGCGCGCCACGATCGAGGCCGCCGGCGGCGAGGTGTGCACCGCGGTCGGCGACGTCGCCAACCCCGGGCACGCCCATGCCATGGTCCAGGCCTGCGTCGACGCGTTCGGCGGCATCGACGTCCTCGTCGCCAATGCCGGGATCATTCCCGAGCTCGACCTCCTCAAGGCCACCTCCGAGGATTTCGACCACGTCATGGCCGTCGATGGCCGCGGCATGTTCCTGACCTGCAAGTATGCCGTCGAAGCGATGCTCGCCGCCGACCGCCCCGGCGCGATCGTCTGCCTGTCCTCGATCTCGGGCGTCGCCGGCCAGAGCGGCCAGGCCGTCTACGGGCCCGCCAAGTTCGTCGCCTCCGGCATCACCAAGCACCTGGCCGTCGAGCTCGCGCCCAAGGGGATCCGCGTCAACGCCGTCGCCCCCGGCACCATCGCCACCGAAGCCGTCCAGAAACTCTCCCGACCCTACGTCGAGCAGATGCAGGACAGGCACCCGATCGGCCGCCTGGGCGAACCCGAGGAGGTCGCCAAGGCCATCCTGTTCTTGGCCTCCGACGACGCGTCCTTCATCACCGGCGCCATCCTGCCCGTCGACGGCGGCTACCTGGCCCAATGAGGGCGGGTCTGGGGTCGCCCGCGGCCTGCGTTGGCGCAAGCACGACGGCGGCGCCGAGCGGGGGCCGGGGCAGCGCCCCGGCTCTCTCGCTACAGCGCCCGGATGCTGTCGAAGTCGAACGACAAATCGTCCGGGCTCTGCCCGATCCGCACCGACGTCTTCGTCGGCATCGCATAGGGGGGCACCGGCAGGTTGAACTGCGCCGGCGACCCCATGAACACCCGCCCCGCCAGATCGTAGCGCGACCCATGGCAGGGGCAGAGATAGCCGCCCCGCCAGTCCGCCTGTGGCCCGTTCGGTCCCGCCGCCACCAGGTTCGGCACGCACCCGAGATGCGTGCAGATCCCGACCAGCACCGAATAGGACGGCGAGATCGAGCGATGCCAATTGATCGCGTAAGACGGCTGCTGGTACGCCGCCGAGGCCGGATCGACCAGCATCTTGGTCATGTTCGGATTCTGGAGATCCAGCAGCTGCTGATCCGTCCGATGCAGGATCAGAATCGGCTTGCCCCGCCAGATCGTCGACATCTGCTGCCCCGGGGCGAGGTGCCCCAGATCGACGTCCACCGTCTGCAGGTCGGTGCTTCCCGCCACCGGCGGCGACATGCTGTCGATGAACGGCCAGACGAACGCCCCGATCCCCACCGCCGCCACCGAACCAGCCAGC
>CAXUBM010000228.1:0-4120 GCA_964249235.1 uncultured Acetobacteraceae bacterium
AGCCGGGCGATCGCGCTCGACATGGAGAGCGCCACGGTCGCGGCCAACGGCTTCCGCTTCCGGGTGCCTTACGGAACCCTGCTGTGCGTGTCGGACAAGCCGTTGCACGGCGATCTCAAGCTGCGCGGGATGGCCAACGCCTTCTACCGCGAGCGCGTGGCGCAGCACCTGCGGGTCGGCATCGAGACGATGCAGCGGCTGCGTGCCCAGGGCGTGGACCGGCTGCATTCGCGCAAGCTGCGCGGTTTCGACGAGCCGCCGTTTCGTTGACCTGCGATAACTTTTTGAGGCGCATGAGAACTCTGCTAGGGAGCAATCTCGTGCTCGCCTTGCGTCAAGCGGCCCATCGGCCATCGGCTCAAACACGACGGATGATCGGTTAGGAAGACAATGGCCGGGCGTGACGGAACACGCGGGAGCGATCTCGCAGCGCTTTTGCAATCGGCGCTGGCGAGGTCGGCCGCCGGACCCTCGTCTCTCGATCCGCTCACCGGGATGCCGAACCGACAGTTGTTCAACATGATCCTGGGGTTCGCCTGCGCTTCGCCCGACAGCGACGGCATCGCGGTGTTGCGCCTGTGCATCGACGATGTCGCCGACCTGCGCGACGAGCAGGGCCAGGCCACCGCCGACGCGCTGCTGGCGGCCGTGGCCGGCCGGCTGCGCCGCAGCATCAGGACGGGGGATGTCGCGGCGAAGCTGCGCGACGCCGACTTCGCGCTGGTGCTCGCCGCCGACGACGTCGCCGAAGCGGCCTGTGCCGCGCAGCGCGTGCTGGAGCGGTTGCGCGAACCCTACGAGGTGTCGGGGTCGCTGGTCGACGTGACGGTGAGCATCGGCATCGCCTTCACGCCCCCCGGCGCGATCAACGGGGCGACGCTGCTGGAACGGGCCGAGATCGCGCTGGAGCGGGCCCGCTCCAGCGGCCGCGGCGAATGGAAGATCTTCAAACCGGGCAACGGCGTCGATCCCGACACGCAGGCCTCCATGCTGACGGACCTGCAGACGGCGCTGCGCAACGAGGAAATGTCGATCGCGCTGCAGCCGGTGGTCAAGCTCCACGACCTTTCCGTGGTCGGGGCCGACGCGATCCTGCACTGGGATCACCCCAAGATCGGCCGCATCGCGAGCAGCGACTTCCTGCCGGTGCTGAGCGACCCCAGGGCGGCGCGGCTGCTGGGCGACTGGTCGATCGAGCGGATCTGCGCGGTGGCCGCGGCCAACAGCCTGCGGATCTCGCTCGCACTCGACGCGTCGATGCAACCCAACGACCATCTGGCCGAACGGGTGGCCTCGGCGCTGGTCTCCTCCGGGGCCGATCCCGGACTGGTCTGGATCGGCGTGCCGGAGAGCGTGTTCCTGGGGCTGGCGGAAAGCGGGTTGCGGGCGCTCAGCCGGATCCGGGCGCTGGGCGCGCGGGTGATCCTGGACGATCTCTCCTTCGATGCGCTGGCGCTCGACAGTCTGCGTGGCTTGCCGATCGACGCGATCCGAACGGGCACGTCCGTGATCGAGGCTCTGGAGACCGACATCCACGCCTTCGCCTGGGTGCAGGCGCTGACGGGGCTGGCGCGCAGCCTGCGGATCGTGATCGGCGCCAAGGGCATCGAGACCGAGCACGACGTCGAGAAGCTGGCGCGCTTCGGCTTCGACCAGGGCCAAGGCGGACTGGTGGGCAGTGCGATGACGCCGGGCGAGCTGACGGCGTTCGCCGTCAGCCGCGCTCCGCTGACCCGGCGCCGCAAGGCCGAGTTCTGATCAGCAGCGCGGCGACGCCGCGCTGAGGCGCCCACCCATCCGGATCGGCTCCGCGCTGGTCGCCAGGCCAGTGGCGTCGCTGGTTTCCACGAACAGCCCGCAGAGTGTCGCCTCCCCCTCGGCCGGGTTGAGGCGCTCGCCGTTCAGCTTTCGCCAGAAGCGCTGCGCGGCGACGTCCTTGTGCATGCCGATGACGCTGTCGTAGTCGCCGCACATGCCGGCGTCGCTCTGGAATGCGGTGCCGCCAGGCAGGACCTGGTGATCGGCTGTCGGGACGTGCGTGTGGGTGCCGACCACGGCCGAGACGCGGCCGTCGAAGCTGTGGGCGAAGGCGGCCTTCTCGCTGGTGGCCTCGCCGTGCAGGTCGATCAGGATCGCATGCACGGTGCCGCCGGTGAGCGGGCCGCCGAGACGATGGCGGCCAAGCAGTTCGTCGGTGAGGCGGAACGGGTCGTCGAGAAGCTCCATGAAGAGGCGGCACATGACGTTGACGACCAGGGCGCGTCGTCCCTGGCTGAGTTCGACCACGACCGCTCCGGAACCGGGAGTGCCTGGTCCGTAGTTGAGCGGGCGGATGATGCGCGGTGTGCGTTCGATGTGGCCGATCAGTTCCTTGCGGTCGAAGGCGTGGTTGCCGAGCGTGATGACGTCGGCGCCGGCAGCGAAGAAGGCGTCGGCCATGCCGGGGGCGAGGCCGAAGCCGTGGCTGGCGTTCTCGCCGTTGACCACGACGAGGTCGGCGGCCAGCGTGGCGCGCAGGCCCGGCAGGTGGCGCTCGACCGCTTCGCGGCCGGCACGGCCGACGACGTCGCCCAAAAACACGATCCGCAAGGTCAGAAACTCCCGCGGTCGGTGACGATGCGGTCGAGGCGGCGGTCGTGGGGGCCGGTGGGGACGTGCTCGATCTCGGCGTCGGCATAGCCGTAGCCGACGGTCGCGGCACCGGCGCGGGCCGCGACCGTGCGGTCGTAGAAGCCGCCGCCGCGGCCGAGGCGATGACGGGTGCGGTCGAAGGCGAGAAGCGGGACCAGGATGGTGGCGGGATCGCCCGACGGGGCATCGGGGCCGGGCTCGGCGGTGCCGTGGAGGCCGGCGACGAGGATGGCCCCGGGCTGCCAGCTTCGGAAGAGGAGCGGTCGGGCGGGCGCCTCGATGGCGGGCAGCAGGATCGCGACGCCCTCGTCGTGCAGGGCGTGCATGAGCGGCCGCAGGTCGGGCTCGCCGCTCATCGGCCAGACGAAGGCGATCGGGGTCCGAGCGTCGCGCAGGACCGGCGCGAGACGGTCGAGCAGGGCCTGTTCGCGGCTGCTCTCGCCGGCGGCCGGGCGCAGCCGGGCGCGAAGCGCACGCTTGCGCTCGACCTGCTTGAGTGCCTCTAGATTCATGACCCGAAGGTGCGGAGCCGCCATGACCGTTGGAACTTGCACCCTCCCAGAGCCTGCAAGTGCAGGTGGGTGCCAGGTAACGTGGCCAAGACCACGACAGCGCCAGCTCCCGAGGAAGTGCTTATCGGCCCAGGGGGTAAACGTCCTGACGCGCCGGGCAGCCCCGCGCTCAGCATCTAATCATGCTCGAAGGCCGCTGCAATGTGCTCGGCGCGATCGGCGAGCGCCTTGAGGTCGGCGGCGCTCGGCGAGCGGGCGCCCTGCTGCTCGGACGGCGTCTTCGGCTCGGCGAGCGTCTTGCGCAGGTCGTGCAGCTCGTCGGCCATCAGCAGGCCGGCGAGGAGCAGCAGGCGCGCTTCGCCGCTCTGGCCGCCGAGCGACTTGATCCGCTCGATGCGGCGCTCGATGTCGCCGGCCATCGCCTGCAGATGGCCTTCCTGGCCGTCCTCGCAGCCGACCACGTAGGCGTAGCCGTTGATCTTGATCGTTATCTGGGCCATTCCGGCCTCCCCGTGTGCGGTCTCAGGATGGGGACTCGTCCAGGAGCGCGCGAACCCTGCCGATGGCCTCGTCCAGACGGCGGCGGATGTCCTCCAGCGCCGGACCGTCCAGGACGTGGCCAAAGGTCGAGGCCGCGTCCGACGCCTCCTCGGCCGCGGCGGCGTCGCGTTCGGCTCGACGGACGAAAGCCGCGGAGATCCGGTCGAGCGCTGCCTCGAGCCGTTGCACGTCCACCGGACGTTCCGACATGCGACGCGTGCCGGGGGGCTGCCAATCAGCCCCGGGAGCATCAGCCGGCGGCATCTCTATCCTCTTCAAGGGCTTTGCGCCCGCCAGATCGAGGCATGACGCGAGGGCGCGCCGAGGTCAAGCCGTGATCGAACTGCCGCCGGCCTGCGTGGTGCGCAGCCTGGACGAGGCGAAACGGGTGGTGGCGACGGGACTGCCGGCGACGCTGCTGTCGGCGCGCCCTCGCG
>CAXUBM010000229.1:0-4119 GCA_964249235.1 uncultured Acetobacteraceae bacterium
CATGATCGTCATGCGCGCCGGCCGCGTCGTCGACCGCATGCGCGGCCCCGAAATGACGCCCGAGCGCGTTCTCGCCGCCGCCATCGGCGCCCAGGCGGCCTAAGTGCAGCAAGCACGGAGCGCTGCCCCGCACCCCGCCGGAGGTGGACCCGCCCTGCTCATGGCGGTCCAGGGGCCCGGCCCCTGGCGGGGTATGGGGCGGAGCCCCATCCTCGTCCTCGTCCTCGTCCTCTTCCTCGTGGCCGTCACGGTCGTCTCCCACGGCGCCTTCTGGGACCGCGTCAACGTCGACAGCCTCCTCGTCACCGCCGCCGTCACCGCCATCCCCGCCACCGGCATGACGATCGTCATCCTCACCGGCGGCATCGATGTCTCCATCGGCTCGATGCTCGGCCTCGTCTGCGCCCTCGGCGGCACCGCCTTCGAAGCCAAATGGCCGCTGATCGCGGTCGCCCCCCTCTTCCTCGTCCTCGGCGGCCTCGCCGGCGCGATCAACGCGGCGATCATCATCGCCGGCCGCGTGCCCCCCGTCGTCGCCACGCTCGGCACGCTGAGCATCTTTCGCATGTGCGTCTTCCTGGTCATGGGCAGCCAGTGGATCACCGCCATCCCGCCCTCGCTGACCACGATCTTCATCGCCGGCCACGTCGCCGTCCTGCCCAACGCGACCGTGCTCGCGCTGATCGTCATGGGCCTCTTCGCCCTTTTCCTCCGCTTCCACCGCAGCGGCCGCCACGTCTACGCGGTCGGCAACAACGACGAGGCCGCCCGCCTCGCCGGCATCCCGGTCCGCCGCATCCAGGCCGCCGCCTACGTCCTGCTCGGCATCTGCACCGCCATCGCCGCCCTCCTCCAGTTGGGCCAGAGCCCGATGGTCCAGACCTCCACCGGCACCTCCTTCGAACTGGGCGTCATCGCCGCCGTCGTGCTGGGCGGCACCGAGCTCTCCGGCGGCAAGGGCAACCTCTTCGGCACCCTGCTGGGCGTCCTCATCGTCGGCCTGATCACCGACGGCATCGTGCTCATGCGCATCCAGCCCTTCTGGAGCGGCGTCGTCCTCGGCCTGATCATCCTCGTCTCGATCGGCGCCAGCCACGCGAGATCGCGCGCCTGATGAGCGTCACGCCGTGACCGGCCTCAAGCCCGGCCGCATCCTCATCCTGCTCGCCTTCGCCGCGGTCGTGCTGGCCGGCTTCGCCATCAGCGACCCCACCATCCTGTCGGCCGACAATCTCGCCTCGATGGCCGTCTTCGCCGTCGAGGTCGGCATCATCGCCTTCGGCCAGACGGTCGTCATCTGCGGCGGCGACGGCGGCATCGACCTCTCCGTCGGCGCCATCTCCGGCCTGTCGCAAACGATCGCCGGCCTCGCCATCGCCGCCGGCCTCTCCTGGCCCGTCGGCATCCTCGCCTCCCTCGCCACCGGCGCGCTCTGCGGCGCCGTCAACGGCGTCGCCGTCACCCGCTTCCGCATCCCCGCCATCATCGTGACCTTGGCGACCATGTTCGCCTTCAGCGGCCTCGCCCTCGTCGTCACCGGCGGCATCAACGTCGACCTCACCACCGCCTCGCACGCTTTCCTCTTCATCGGCCAGGGCACCCTCGCCGGCCTCCCCTTCCAGCTCCTCTGCCTCTACCTCCCCATCCTCGCCGTCCTCGTCGTCGTCCAGCACCGCGCCGCCTTCGGCCGCGCCCTCTACCTCACCGGCACCAACAGCACCGCCGCCCGCCTCGCCGGCCTGCGCGTCGGCAACATCCGCACCATCACCTACCTCCTCGCCGGCGTCCTCTCCGCGGTCGCCGGCATCGTCGGCGCCGCCCGCCTCGGCACCGCCACCCCCGAGGGCACCGACGGCGCCAACCTGATCAGCATCGCCATCGTCGTCCTCGGCGGCGCCAGCATCTTCGGCGGTAACGGCTCCGTCCTCGGCACCGCCGTCGCCACCGTCACCATCGCCATCGCCGATTACGGCCTGAGCTACAACGACTTCAATCCGATCTATCAGGCCGGCATCATGGGCCTGATCCTGATCCCCTCCGTGCTGGCCGAAAACCTGCTCGGCCATCTCAGCCGCGGGGCGTTGCCCCGCACCCCATGGGGGGCCGCGCCCCAAACCCGCTCGCCTTGATCCAAACCACTCACCCTCGTCGCAAGCGGTGTTCAGCCAGGTGGATCGCGAAGCTTGAACGCGCCGGGGATGGAGTCGGAACGCTTCAGCTGCGTAGCCGAGGACGCATCGGAGAGCATGACGCCAGATCCGCTGATGGCTCTTCCAAAAATGATTCCGCAGAGCAATCCGGCAAGCCCGACAATGGCCAGATCAACGGTTGACGTATTCATTCGCATGCTCCGATTTGTTCGGGTTCGTCTTCATCATCCCGGCTGAAAAAAGTGCTTCGGACATGTCAATCCAAGCCGATTTCGGTAAATCAAAGTAGCTCGGTCGCAGCGCGTCGATGTAATCGAATGCCGGCGGGAGCGAGACGAGTGCCTTCTCTAGCAGGCGTCGCGCCTCGAGATCGCGGTGAAGCCGAACCAGGATCGCCGACTGGAACAGCGTCATCAGATCGCGATGACGAGCCACCGGCTCTGCCGCCAACTCCCGCTGGTTGGCGATGTCGGCTCCGGGATAGTCGCGTTCTGCGAAATCCAATTGAGCCGTCATCGTGTCATCGATGTCGAACCCGGGCGCGAGCGCTTCCTCCGAAGCTCGCTTCAGATCACCGCTCTGCGTGAGCGCTTCGACCCGAACGACCCTGAGGAACATGTTCTCAGGTTCGATGGCGAGACCGAGCTCGGCGCAGGTCTGGGCGGCCTCGGGACGGCCGAGAGCCACCAGGCTGGCCGCCTTCAACGCCAGAACAAGCGAATTTCGGGGCTGTGTCTGCAACACTGTGTTCAACAGATCGAGCGCACGCTCACCATCCTGGTCTCCGTTCTCCGCCGGACTGATACTCAGCCGATGCTCCAACAACGATGCGAGTTTGATCCTGATCGGGACGCTCTCGGGATCGAGCTGCAAACCGCGCTCCAGAAGTCCTATCGCACGTTCGACTTGCTCAGGGGCGAGTTCTCCACGCGCCTCGACCTGAGCTGCAACAAGATAACCGAATGCTGATCGGGGAGGCCCCTGCCGCCGTTCAAGTTCGGCTTTGAATAGAATCGGGCGGATCGTCGACACGATTTGCTGGGCGACCGCGAGAAGTGCTGCGCGATCCGCCTCGACGGGGATCGTGATCAGGTCCGACGCCATGTCGGCTCCGGTCAGCCGGTTCCGCAGCACGTAGGAGAGGACGAGACCGCCCGATGCCGACGTGATCGTCCCGCTCAAGACATATCGCGCGTCTATCCGACCTTGATCTTCGCCATCGACAGAGAAGACACGCGTATCGCCGAACAGGCTTAAGCGCGACCGGATCGCATCGCTGTATGCGACCGAAAACGTGCGTGCCTCTTGCGCGCCCGACACCTCTATGGGCTTGAGCAGAACAGACAAGGACGGCTGCGAAGCGGGAGCTGATGTGACGAGCGACCAGGCAATTCCCGCTATCAGCAGGATGCAGACGATGGCCGCGACCACGGCAGCTCGGCTTCGACGACTTTCTCGCGCTGGCGACTGCGACTTCTCTCCCGCTTCGACCTCCGGGCTCGCTGTGGCGGCCTGATCAATCACCAGCTGTTCGACATCGCCCACGAACTTGTAGCCGCGCCCTGGCAGGCTCGCGACCAGGTTCACCGCCTCCGCATGCGTCGACAGCGCACGCCGCAGCGCGGACATCTGTACATTGAGGTTGTTGTCGGATACGGTCACACCGGCCCACACGGCCGACAGGATCTCGTCGCGCGACAGGACCCGACCTCGGTGCCTGACCAGGAATTCGAGCAGGTCGAACGTCCGCGCATTCAAAGCCACGGCTTGGCCGTCCGCAAACAGCTCGCGTCGACCAGGCCGCATCAAAAAGGGCCCGAAACGGAACTCGACCGAGGGCATCATCTTGGTGCACCGGAATCGAAGGCGCGCACCATAGCGCCCCCGAAACAAAAAGCAATCCGGAAACCAAATCGGCTTCCCCCGTCGCTAAAATTCCATAAAACGCCACGCTCCCAACGTTTAAGCC
>CAXUBM010000230.1:0-3178 GCA_964249235.1 uncultured Acetobacteraceae bacterium
GCGGTGGGCGGAAGCCGTGACGCTGGCCGGCACCGTGCTGCTGGCGCTGTGTTCGGGATCGACCGAAAGCATGCCGCGTCTGGTCGGCGCCAACCCCGTCTTCCTGCTGACCGTCGCCGACCTGCTCGACCGCCTGCCGCGGCGTTGGCCGCGCGTCGCCTGCCTGGTGCTGCTGCTCGCCGTCGAGCTCGTCCTGGTGCGCCTGTGGGTGCGTGGCTGGCAGGGTCTGGTGTGACGCGGCCGGAACGATCGACGCGTCTCGACAAATTATGCGAACGCTTCATTTTCTGGGGCGTAAGGGGAGTTGTGACCGGTTCCGGGTCCCCTGTGGAACAACAAAAAGGGTATTGAACGACATGAAGAAGATGATCCGCTGGGGTTTCGCCCTCGGCCTGCTTCCGCTCGCCGCCTGTGCCGGCAACCCGCCGCCGCCGCCCGCTCCGCCGGCGCCGCCGCCACTCGCCGAGGGCGATGCGAACTTCGTCACCGCCGCGACCCAGGCCAATCTGGGCGAGATCGCCGAGGCGCAGATCGCCCAGAAGATGAGCAAGAGCCCGGCGATCCAGAGCTACGCCCAGGAGATGATCACCGATCACACGCAGGCCAACCAGCAGCTGGCCCAGATCGCGGCCAAGAAAGGCGTCACCCCGCCGGCGAGCCCCTCGGACGCGCAGACCCAGGAGGCCAACGCGCTGTCGGCCGAGCACGGCACGAAGTTCAACCGCGACTACATCGCCGACCAGATCTCCGGCCATACCGCCGCGCTTGCGGTCTTCCAGCAGGAAGCCAGCTCCGGCACGGATCCGGACCTCAAGGCCTACGCCGAGCAGACCGCGCCGATCGTCCAGCACCATCTCGACCGGGCCAACGCGATCAACGCCCGCATGGTCGGCCACCATCACGGCCGCATGCACCACCACCACACCAGTGCCTGATCACAAGGGCGTCTGCCGACCGAGGGCGGGGCTCGGCCCCGCCCGCCGATCGGGACTTGCGGCGGGGACGGTTTTCGGCGAACCCTCCGCGCTCCTGAACGGATTGTGTCCATGGCGGTCCAGAGCATCGACTACGCCGTCGAGTCTTTCGTCTGGGAGATTTTCAGCGGCCGCCGCGACGAGCTGCTGATCTCGGGATGGCTGGTCGCGGACCGGCCGCCGGTGTCGATGCACCTGCGCTTCAACAGCCCCACGCCGGTCTCCTTTCCGCTCCAGGCGATCAATCTGCCCAGCCCCGACCTGGCCGCCAACAAGGGCCCGAACGGGGCCAACGCCCGCTTTCATGCCGTGATCCGCACCGGCGATGCGCGGCCCGACGTGACCGACGCCCATCTCGACGTCGATTTCGGCCGTCGGCGGCTGGCGATCGAGATCGGCTCGATCTTCGACAACGGGGTCGCCAGCAGCGACGACGTCGTGGCACTGCTCTCGCGCTGCGAGAGCCTCGGCGACAGCTGCGAGTTCGGCTTCGTGCAGCGCAAGCTCGGCGTCGACCAGCTGGGACTGTTCCGCTTCACCGGCTCCAGCGACCCGCTGCGCATCGCCGACGCCATCCGTGCCGACTTCGCCGGCTTCGCCGAGGACGGCGACCTCGAGGCCGGCGAGCTGCTCGGCGAGTGGCTGGTCAAGAGCCGGACGTTCGAATTCATCCTGCACACCGGCCGCTTTCCCTACGCGATCTCGCAGGCCGACATCGTCCGCAAGGAGTCGATCAAGTTGCGCTATCTCGCCCGCAAGTTCCTCGAGGACCTCCAGGACGCCGCCAAGGTGTTCGTGCGCCGGGTCGAGGGCGGCGACGAGCGCGGCATGCTCGAACTGTTCCGCGCCCTGCGCGAGCGCGGCCCCAACCGCCTGGTCTGGATCACCCGCGCCGACGACGACAACCCGCACGGCACGCTGCGCGAGGTCGAGGACGGGCTCTACCGCGGCTGGCACGGCTATTTCGCGCCGCTCGACCGGGCGCTCGAGAACCGTCCCGACCTGTGGGTCGATCTCCTCGCCCGCGTCCCTGGAATGCTGCCGTCATGAACGGCACCGACCAGGCCCCGCCCGCCGCGACCACCGACGACGCCATCTTCGCGCGCATCGCCGACATCATCCGCGAGCACCTCGACGAGCCCGACCTGGCCCTCGAGCCCGCCACCTCGGCGCGCGACGTCGAAGGCTGGGACTCGATCGTGATGATCAATATCATCCTGGACGTGCAGAAATCATTCGACGTCCGGTTCCGCAGCGCCGAAGTCGACAAGCTCGCCTGCATCGCCGACTTCGTGACGCTGACCCGCCGCAAGATCGACGGCGCCGGAGACCTTGCTTGACGGCATCGAGCGCTCGTCTTAGTGGCCCGATGAGTTTCCAGAGCGGGCAAGCGGCTCTTTTTTGGCATCGAGAACCAAAAGACTTCCGCTCTTCACGGTTCCGCGCGCCGTCGCGGGCACTGCCGTCTGATCTGACCGTCGTGACATCTTTCGGCTTCGTCTTCTCCGGAAGAAGACGCCTCGTCTTCGCCCGCGCTCCCGCGTCCAGGCCGCGAAAGAACCACCCATGACCACCACGCCTCGCCGCCGCCCTCGCCTCGGCATCGCGGTCACCACCTACAACCGCCGCGAGGCCATCGTCGACCTGGTCAACCGGCTCGAGCGCTTCACCTCCGTCGACTACGACCTCGTCATCTCCGACGACGGCTCCACCGACGGCACCGCCGAGATGCTCGACATCGCGCGCTTCGACGTCATCGCCGGCGCCAATCGCGGCATCGCCTGGAACAAGAACCGCGGCCTGTTTCACCTGATGAACCGCACGCACGTCGACATCGTCCTCCTGATGGACGACGACGTCCTGCCCAGGATCCATGGCTGGGAGCAGGAGTGGATCGAGGCCACCCTCGCCTTCGGCCACGTCAACTTCGCCCCCGCCCACCTGCGTCATCACGTGCTCAGCGGCGCCTGCCGCGCCGCCGACCCCGGCATCACCCACATCATCGGCGGCCAGTGCCTCGCCTTCACCCGCGAGTGCCTGCTCAATGTCGGCTTCTTCGATCCGCGTTTCGGCAAATACGGTCACGAGCACTCCGACGTGTCGTTCCGCTGCCTGCGCGCCGGCTTCGGCGGCGCCCGCCGCGACAGCGGGCCGGAGCCCACCGCCTATTTCTACGTCATCGACAGCGGGCTCCCGCTGCGCGA
>CAXUBM010000230.1:3188-4106 GCA_964249235.1 uncultured Acetobacteraceae bacterium
CCTCGAGCGCAACGGCGCCCTGCTCGCCGCGGTCGCCAACGACCCGATCTACCGCCTGCCCTGGCGCAGCGACGACGAGATGCGCGCCTTCCTGGCCGACTTCCCGGCCCTCTCCTCGCAGCGTTGCCACGGGATCGTCACCGCCCCGGGCTTCGACCCCGACCGCTACCGCATGCTCAATCCCGACGTGTCGTCGTCCGGCCAGGACCCGTTCGCGCATTACGTCGCCTACGGCAAGCGCGAAGGGCGCCAGACGGGCTGAGGCCAGGCGCCGGCGATGATCATCAAGAGCTTCCGCTACCGTCTCGAGGTCGCCCGCTTCGTCCTGCGGACTGCCGGCGAGGCGCTGCGGCTCGAGCTCGACGCCGTGCTCGACACCAACGCTCCCCTCGCGTCCGTTCGGCTCGCCGTGCCCGGCCGCGAGGGGCACGAACTCGCCGGCCCGGTCGAGGCGCCCGCCGAGCCGCTCGCGCTGCGGGCGAGCCTGCCCGCCGAAGACGGGCCCGAGCTGGACGGCGCCGCCATCGCCATCGTGGCCGGCAACGGCGACCAGCTCTCCTTCGACCTCGGCCTCCTGCTGCGCCGCCCCGGCTGGCTGCCCCGCGGGGTCACGCTCGTTCCCGCCGCCGGCGGCGATCCCGACGACGCCCTCCCGCTCCTGTCCCTCGCCGCACCCGACGCCGGCGCGCTCGCGGACGCGATCGAGACCGGCTTCGAGGCGATCGACGCCGACGACCTGGTCCTGCATCGCGCCGGCGCCACCTGGCACGCGACCAGCCACCGCTACGGTCTGGCCGCCGGCACCGGCCTGCCTTGCGAGCTCGATCCCGCCGAGACGCGCGACCGCGTCGCCGGCGCTCTGCGCGACCGCGGCGCCGCACTCCTGGCGGAGCTGACCGCCGACGCCCCGCTGCTCCT
>CAXUBM010000231.1:0-4102 GCA_964249235.1 uncultured Acetobacteraceae bacterium
GCTCGCCCCCGTCTAAGACGACGGGCTCTCGCGTCGCAGTCGGCCGATGGCATCGCCCAGCATCCACGACAGATAACGTTGGGCCAGCATCCCCACAAAGAAGGACGAGGAGCGCCCGCAGCGACCTCTGATCCGCAGCCAGGGCCGGGACAGCAGCCAGAGCGGGAGTTCGAGGACGGGCGAGTCGAGCGGCACGCGTGAGAAGGAAGCTGGAGCGCGAGCGGGAGTCGAGGAGCGTCAGCCAGCTAAGCATGTGCTACGCGTAGCGCCGTCGTTCCTGAGGAGGGATGGGATGGGTGTGGCATACAAGCTTGCGACAGACTCAGTCGTGCGAACCGTCAACGATCAAGCGGTCACGCTGAAAGCAGGCGTGGTCACAGTCAATCAAGCAGCCGCCGGATTTGATGTGTTCGTTTCATCGGGCGACCTCGTGCGAGGCGTCCGACGGGATGAGATCGAGAGGTTGAGGGCGCAAGCCCTACTTACCTGAATGAGCTAGGGCGGATGCCAACATCCCCGCCGCACTGACCTACGACCAGAAAGGGCGCCCGAAGTACGCCCCTGCGTGATCACTCGGCCGGATTGGGAAGCGTCGAAGCTTGTGACACAAGTGTCATTAGGGTCCGTGAGAGCGGCCCGGCGTAGGCAGTGCTTCGAGGAGGTCGCCTGATCATTTCCGTTCTCGGCAACCCGTAGATGCGCGATTTGGCCTTTAATCAACCGGTAATGGCGGCTCTCTAGTCTTGGTGCGGCCAAAAGGCACGCACACCAGGAGAGGCAAAATGCCGCGCCCGATCGTCCGACCGAACTCTGTCCGTTTGCCGGTGGACGTGGTTCTCAACTCTCGCTCGATCGCAGCGATCGCCTGCCGCTTCCCAGCGGAGGAGATCGGCGACCTCATCGAGCGACTGATCGAATGCCTCGACGCTATCACGGGCGATACCGACCTCGAGCCTGATGCGGAATTCTGCCGCGCGTAATGTCAGCCCTGCGATTTGGCTCGGCTCGCCTTCATCAATCGCTCGAACAACTCCCTTCATGCGAGCTGACTGCATCGGCGCCGGACGTGTGGAGCGTGCGAAGAGGGCGAGGGCAGACTCCCGCACTATGACCGCCGGCGGCGCCTCGGCACGGCGCAGCGGGAGACGACAGGCCGACCACGATGGCCGCTTCGTCGCGTCCCGAAGCCGCGGCTAGTCGTAGGTCAGGGATCCAGCCGACCGGCTCCAGCCGCTCGATGAGAGCGCTCCAACGGGGAATGGCAGCACAATGTCGAACGAGACTCGGGAGGCGCCTGGTATTGCCTCGACCTCCTTTCGGACCGCCTCAATAGCGCTCTCAGAGCACCCCTGGTGCGAAGTGTCTCCGAGCTGCCCCCGCGCAAAATATCGCGTCCCCTCCGGCTCGGGCGATGAGATCGGAACCTGCCCTGCAAGCCCCAGAGTGGCACCTGATCCGTCCGGCGCTACGGCACTCCAGCGGAGAATTGTCTGGATATCGTAACGTAATCGTGATGAGATCTGGCCACACAATCGATGCGGGGGTTTGTCTTGTCAGCTTATGCAAGGAAAACCAAAAGGGAATCGAAACGGATTGCTGAGCTTCGCGAGCAGGGTCACGCATTTGCCGTGATCGCCGCGAGGATGGGAATCAGCGAGGATCACGCGCGGGTGCACTACCAGCGCGTCAACGGGTCGCCCGCAAGACGCCGAAAGCGAGATGGTTCACCAGTTGAAGCGGCTCAATCGGTTTCGGCTCAGGCCGGCGAGCTGGCAGTGCCAAAGCGGAATGGGGAGCCCCTGCCGCCGCAGCACCCCGAGACCTGGGGAGCGGTGATGGTGACCTTCTGTAAAGAGTGGCGCCGCCAGTACCTGGATGCCTAGGGCGGTTCTCCAATTGGTCGAGAGGCAAGCCCCCACTTTCAGGGGTGGCCCGCGTCGAAAATACTTCCGATCATTGCAGCGGAAACGCCTGGCGTAGGCACGACTGATTGGCAACAGGAGGCGTGTGGGCATTGTCACGTTGAGGGAGAGGGTGGCCGAGGCGGGCTAACCGGGGCAGGTTGGCGGCATGAGCAAGGCACCTGACCATCACCGCAGGGATCGCTTCCCGGCCGAGATCATCGGCCACGCGGTCTGGCTCTACCATGTGTTCAGCCTCAGCCTACGGGACGTCGAACTGCTCCTGCCGAGCGTGCGTGATCGCTCCTACGAGAGCATCCGACGCTGGTGTCTGAAGTTCGGCCAGGGCTTCGCCGACAAGCTGCGTCGCCGTCGGCCAAAGCCAGGCGACACCTGGCACCTCGACGAGGTCTTTCTTCGGATCAACGGCGAGCAGCACTACCTTTGGCGAGCGGTGGACCAGCACGGCGTCGTGCTCGTCATCCTCGTGCAGGAGAGGCGAAACGCGATGGCAGCGAAGCGTTTCTCCAAGCGCCTTCTACGCGGGCTGCAATACAAGCCCTGCCGGCTCATCACTGACGGTCTGCGCAGCTATGGCGTCGCCAAACGCGACCCCTTGCCCGAGGTTAAGCACCGCCAGAGCCGATACCTCAACAATCGAGCAGAGAAATCACACCGGCCGACGCGCCGGCGGGAGCGGCAGATGCAGAGGTTCAAGTCGCCCGATCAGGCGCAGCGCTTCCTGTCGGCGCACGGCATCATCTACGGTCATTTCCGTCCGCGACGTCATCGGATGGCGGCAGTTGCCTACCGGCGGGCGCGCGTCACGGCATTCCGCATCTGGTAGCAGGAGATCTGCGTCCAAGCTGCTGGGAGATGAGATCAATCCGTCACCTCAGCAAACTCACCGCGTCGAGCCGCCGGTAACGTGACCTTGCCATCGTCGATCTTGAATCAGACACGACAACTGTCATATAGAAGCGCGACAGTTGACGTGGAGCCATTTGATGAGCGCAGGCAGCAGCAACACAGGCTCTACAGCACGCACGTCGTTCGACCGCGTGGTCGCGCTGCTCGGTGGCGAGAAAATGCTGCACCGGTCGGTCGACAGCCAGATGGATGCGCACGACCTGATCCTGCGCGGCATCCCGAGCGAGGCTCTGGCCCACCTGCTGGGCAGTCTGGACCGGCTACGCCTGGCAACATCGGTGGAGCGCGCAGTGGGTTTGAGCCTTCGCACCTTCCAGCGCCGCAAGGAGGCTGGAGCAAAGCCGCTCAGCCAGGAGCAGAGCGGCAAAACGTGGAAGTTCGCTGAGGTGCTGGCGTCCGCGACCGGGGTGCTGGGTTCGCAGGACGCGGCCGAACAATGGCTTGAGGCGCCAGCCATGGCACTCGATGGCAAACGGCCCATCGAGCTCCTTGCTACTCCCGCTGGGACTGAGATGGTCGAGGATCTGCTCGGCAGGATGCTTTACGGCGTCTATACGTGACTCCGCTGCCGCCGCCGGTTGGACCCGGTGGGCTGGTGGGTTGGCGGCTCGACGCGGCGGTTTTCTGGAACACCTGGGACTCTGGCGAGGGTGCCTACCGATTTGGCGGACGGTGGAATCGCAAGGGCAAGCGCATCGTGTACGCGGCGCTCGATCCAGCGACCGCCATCCTGGAGGTAGCGGTCCACAAGGGTTTCACCGTGCTCGACACAGTGCAGCACGTTCTCACGAGCTTCCACGTCGAGGAACCGGCGGACGTGCACGTGGTCCAGCCTAGCGACGTGCCCAATCCGAATTGGCTTCGGCCTGGCCTGCCCAGCGCCGGTCAACAGGCGTTCGGTGATGATCTCCTCGCTAAGCACAAGCTGGTGCTGATCCCGAGCGCTGTCTCGGCACACAGCTGGAACCTGCTACTCGCTGTGCCTGGAGCCGGCGGCGTCTATTCTTTGTCGGCACAGGAGCAATTTGCTCTCGATACTCGGCTGAGTCCGGCGCTCTCTTGAACGCTCGACGAGCGTCCGATTGCAACGACTGCATGCTTACTTGCTTGGCACTCTTAGGCGTCGGCCCCGAGATCACTGCCCAAGAGACGGCTATTCTCAATTGTCGGTTTCTTTTTCTTTGGTCAAGCTAGACTTATGCACGACGTTGCATCACGTGCGGATGGGCGACGTGTTCAGATCGAGCCGCGCGGGACCAGTGCGCGGGACC
>CAXUBM010000232.1:0-4076 GCA_964249235.1 uncultured Acetobacteraceae bacterium
CGCTTGTGGGCGTGGGCGGCGGCGCCACGCAGGTCCTCGCCCGCTTCGCCGGCCCGCTCGACCAGCTCCGCTTCGGCCCCGACGACCGTCTCGCGGTGCTCGCCACCGCCCACGCCCACAAGCGCGTCGGCGCCACGCAGGCCGGCGCGCCGCTCGAAGGCGAGGTCGGCGCCGACACCGACGAGCAGCGCATCGCCACGCTCGACAACGGCGTGCTGCGCTTCGTCTCCCCGCCCCATCTCTACGTCTACGAATACGACTGGACGCCCGACGGCGGCTTCGTCGCCACCGCC
Source organism: uncultured Acetobacteraceae bacterium (assembly GCA_964249235.1). Taxonomy (GTDB): domain Bacteria; phylum Pseudomonadota; class Alphaproteobacteria; order Acetobacterales; family Acetobacteraceae; genus CAXTPV01. The sequence continues at coordinate 294 of CAXUBM010000232.1, forward strand.
GCCACCGGCAGCGGCGACAGCGACTGGTGGATCGCCAAGCTCTGGCTGTTCCACGGCACCCGCCAGCAGATCCTCTTCGCGCCCGGCCCGCGCGAGCAGCTCGCCGACCCCGTCGTCTCGCCCGACGGCCGCCTGGTCGCCTTCATCGGCGGCTGGATGAGCGATTTCGGCTCGACCGGCGGCGACGCCTATGCGCTGCCGCTCGATCGCCAGGGCGCCCCCACCGACCTCGACCCCGGCCTGCACGCCACCGTCACCGCGCTCGATTGGCACTGCCGCGACGGCGGCCTCACCGCCACCGCGCTGCGCGGCCCGAACACCGGCATCCTCGCCCTCGCTCCCGGCACCGCCCCGCGCACGCTGTGGTCCGGCCAGGCCACGCTCAGATCCGGCGGCTGGAACGACGGGCTGGCCTGCAGCCACGGCCAGACCGCCGCCACCCGCCAGAGCTTCACCGCTCCGCCCGCCCTCGTCGCCGGACCGATCGGGGCCTGGCGCACGCTGACCCACGACAACGACGCGCGCACCCTGCCCGCCACCGCCCACGCCCTGACCTGGACCGACGACGGCCTCACTTTGCACGGCTGGCTCCTCGAACCGAACGGCCGGGGCAAGCAGCGCCGTCCGATGATCGTCGACGTTCATGGCGGCCCGCAGGCCGCTGCCACGCCCGAGTTCCCGTCCGACGACCTCGTTCGCGACATCCTCGACGCCGGCTGGGACGTCTTCATGCCCAACTATCGCGGCAGCTTCGGCCAGGGCGAGCGCTTCGCCCAGGGCAGCATCGGCGACATCGGCGGCGGCGACTGGCGCGACGTGCTGACCGGCATCGACGCCGCCGAGCACGCGGCCGCCCCTGGTGCCGCGATCGACGATGGGCGTCTGGGCATCGAGGGCGGCAGCTATGGCGGATACATGGCGATGTGGGCGGTGACCCAGACCCATCGCTTCGCCGCCGCCGCCGCCGACGCCGGCGTTTCCGACTGGCTCTCCATCGAGGGCGAAGCACCGCAGGCCGGCTCCGACCCGATCACCTTCGGCGGCTCCGTCTACGACGATCCCACGCCCTACCTGCGCGCCTCGCCGGTGATGCACATGCGTGGCGTGCGCACGCCCACCCTGATCACCGTGGGCGATCGCGACGTCGAGTGTCCGATGCCGCAGAGCCAGGAATTTTTCACCGCGCTCACCGCGATGCAGGTCCCGGCCAGCTTCTTCGTCTACCGGGGCGAAGGGCACGGCTTCTCGAGGCAGGCCGATCGCGAAGACCTCCGTCGCCGCACGGTCGCCTGGTTCCGCCGCTACCTCGCTCCCAAGTCCTGACCGGCCGGTCTACAACCCCTCGCCGTCGGCGCCGCTCCCCGAACCGCTGATCCCGCTGCGCGACGGCGCGTCGCTGTGCGGCTGCACGGTCTGCGTGATCCGCTCCACCTCCTCGTCATCCGCCTTCCACCGCGCGCGCGCGGCCTCGTCGGTCTGCGCGCCCGTCTCCTCCTCGCCCAGATGCTCCAGCTTCTCCCTCACCCGACGGTCCTCGTCGGTCAGCGGCACCGGCTCCACCGGCGCCACTCCGGGCGGCACCGCGTCGCCTGGATCGTGATCACTCATCGCGCATCCTCCACACCGTCGATCGGACAGCGCCCGCCGCCCACCCCCGGTTCCAACGCGTCATTGACGCCGCTCGGACGCAAATCCTACCCTCGCTCCACAAAGAATTGGCCAGGCCGCCCAGCGCCCCAACGGAGCGGCCAGCAACCAGAGGGAACATGTCCGGATGACCGGCCACCGCCGCCTGCTCGCCACCTTCGCTCTCGCCGCCCTCGCCCCGCTCGCCGCCGCCCGCGCGGCCAGCTACACGATCGGCTACAACGTCTCCACCCTGGCCAACCCGTTCTTCACCGGAATGAACAAGGGTGTCGCGGCGGGGATCGCCAAATACCCCGACCTCAAGCTCATCAGCACCAGCGCCGGCGGCGATTCCAACACTCAGGCCAACCAGGTGCTCGACCTGATCAACCAGCACGTCGCCGCCTTGATCCTGAACGCGATCAACGCCGACGCGATCGTGCCTGTCGTCCGCCACGCCAACAAGGCCGGCATTCCGGTCTTCACGCTCGACCGCGGCGCCGCCTGCGGCGACTGCCAGGTCAACTTCCTCGAGACCGACAATCTCGCCCTCGGCAAGGAGGGTGCCGACTTCATCGCCGCGAAGCTGAAGGCCCGTTACGGGACCATCAAGGGCAACGTCGTCGACATGGAAGGCCTGCTCGGCACGACCGCCGGCGACGAGCGCGAGAAGGGCTTCTCCACCGAGTTCGACAGCCTTTCCCGCGCCAATCCCGGCCTCAAGCTCGTCGCCCGCCAGGCCGCCGACTTCGACTCCGGCAAAGCCTTCAACATCATGACCCAGCTCCTCGCCGCGAACGCCCAGATCGACGCCGTCTTCAACGCCAACGACGACAACGCGATCGGCGCCTCGCGCGCCATCCGCCAGGCCGACCGCTTCGCGCCGATCGGCAACCCCAAGCATATCGTCATCATCGGTATCGACGGCACCGAGCAGGGTCTGAACGCCCTGCGCGACGGCCAGATGGACGCCACCATCTCGCAGAACCCGCTCACCATGGCCGCCCAGTCGGTCGCCTATGTCGAGCAGTACCTGCACGGCAACCACAACATTCCGCGTCACCAGTTCTGGCCGCACCTGCTGCTGACCAAGGACAACCTCGACAGCCCGCAGGCCAAGGCCTACGGCCTCTGGGGCGACGAAGTCACCCGCTGACCACGATGCTGCTGACCATGACCGGCATCGACAAGCGCTTTCCGGGCGTCCGGGCGCTTGCCGACGTCAGCATCATGCTCGATCGGGGCGAGGTACTCGGCATCGTCGGCGAGAACGGCGCCGGCAAGTCCACCCTGATCAAGATCCTCGCCGGCGCGCTCCGCCCCGACGCCGGCGAGATCCTCCTCGACGGCAAGCCCTTCGCTCCCCGCAACCCACGCGACGCGCTCGACGCCGGCATCGTCGTCATCCACCAGGAGCTCAGCCTCGTTCCCGACCGATCGGTCGCCGAAAACCTCTTCCTCGGCAACCTTCCCCATGCTGCCGGCCTGATTCGCAACACCACCCTTGCCCGCCGCGCCGCCGAGCTGCTCGCCCGCGTCGGCCTCGACATCCCGTCCGCCACCCCGGTCCGCAGCCTCGGCATCGCCCAGCAGCAGCTCGTCGAGATCGCCCGCGCGCTGTCGCGCGACGCACGCGTCATCGTCATGGACGAGCCCACCGCCACGCTCACCGCCGCCGAGCAACGCACCCTCTTCGCCACCGTCGCCGAACTGAAGTCGCAAGGCGTCGGCATCGTCTTCATCTCCCATCACCTCGAAGAAGTCTTCGCCATCTGCGACCGCGTCGTCGTGATGCGCGACGGACACTCGGTGGCCGTCCGCCCGACCGCCGACTGGACCGAGGACGGCCTGATCCAGGCCATGGTCAACCGCCCGATCTCGGCCATGTTCCCCGACCGCGCCGCCACGATCGGGCCCGTCCTCCTCGAGGTGAGCAACCTCTCCTCCGACGGCCGCTTCGCGGACGTCTCTCTCCAGGTTCGCGCCGGCGAGGTCGTGGGCCTCGGCGGCCTGATCGGCGCCGGCCGCACCGAGCTCCTCAAGGCGATCTACGGCGCGCTCCCCGCCTCCGGCGACATCCGCATCGCCGGCCGGCCCGTCCGCCCCGCCTCCCCCCGTCGGGCGATCGAGGCCGGCTTCGCGCTCGTCCCCGAGGAC
>CAXUBM010000233.1:0-4036 GCA_964249235.1 uncultured Acetobacteraceae bacterium
CGCTCCTGCCTGCCCGGCATGAACGAACCCGAGCCCCGCCGCCCGGCATCCGTCGTCGCCCGCCAGCAGCAGCCCGAGCGCCGTCATCTGCGCGCCCGTCTTCCACTTCGCCAGCCTCGTCACCGGCAGCCCGATCCGCAGCGTTCCCAGGTACTCGCGCAGTCCCGAGACCAGGATCTCGCGCAGCAGGATCACGATGGCCGGCAGCAAGGCCGCCAGCGGCAGCCTCGACGCGCCGGCCAGAACCATCAACGATGCGCCGACCAGCAGCTTGTCCGCGATCGGATCGAGCATCCGGCCGAGGTCGGACTGCTGCGCCCGCGCCCGCGCCAGGTGCCCGTCGAACCAGTCCGTCACCCCGGCCGCCGCGAACACCAGCGCCGCCCCAAGGTCCGCCTCGGGCCGCCGCAACAGCACCAGCGCCACCAGCACCGGGATGGCGGCGATGCGCGACAGCGTCAGCAGGTTGGGCAGGTCGGTCAGCATGCCGTCACACTCTACCAAGCCGGGGAAGTCGGGTCAGCCTAGCCCATCCTTGCCTGTCCGTCCCGCGCCGCCTCGACGCTCCGCGCCCGTGCCCGCCATCTCGCCCTGGTCCTCGCTTGAGGCCAGGGCGCTACCCTGGACCCGCTGGGGATTGATCCCCAGACCCCGACATTAAGGAGAGAAGGCCATTGGCGGGGCGCAATCGAACCTCTTCGCGCTAGCGCGATGGTAGCCCGGCGGCACTCCGCTCTTCGCCTGCCTTCCAGTCCGGATGGAAGTGCCCGTAGATCCGCCGCGCCGTCTCCCGCGAAATCCCCGGCGCATTCTCCAGATCCACCAGTCCGGCCCCCTTCACGCCCCGCGCCGACCCGAAATGGTTGAGCAGCGCCCGCTTGCGCGCCGCGCCGATCCCCTCGATCTCGTCCAGCTCGCTGCGGGTCAGCGCCTTGGACCGCCCCGCCCGATGCGTGGTGATCGCGAACCGATGCGCCTCGTCGCGCAATCGCTGCAGGTAGTAGAGCACCGGATCGCGCGGCGGCAGCTGAAACGGCGGCTTGTCCGCGGTGTGAAACCACTCCCGCCCGGCATCCCGGTCGGGGCCCTTCGCGATCGCGACCATTGTCACGTCCGTCACCCCCAGGTCGTCCAGGACGCCCCGAACCGCCGAATATTGCCCTGCACCGCCGTCGATCAGGAGCAGGTCCGGCCAATCTTCCGGCGCTGTCTGCTCGCGCGCCACCTTGCCGAAGCGCCGCTGCAGCACCTCGCGCATCATCGCGAAATCGTCCCCCGGCGCGATCGCTCCCCTGATCCCGTATTTCCGATAGGCGCTCTTCCGAAAGCCGTCCGGGCCGCCCACGATCATCACGCCATAAGGGTTTGCCCCCATGATATGGCTGTTGTCGTAGACTTCGATCCGCTCCGGCGCCCCGGCCAGCCCGAAGGTCGCCGCCACCCCCTCCAGCAGCTTCGCCTGTCCCGCACTCTCGGCCAGCCTCCGCTCCAGCGCCTCGCGCGCGTTCGTGCGCGCGTGCTCGATCACCGCCCGCTTCTCGCCCCGCACCGGCACGCCGACCGCCACCCGCCGCCCCGCCTTGATCGACAGCGCATCCTCGATCAGCGCGCTCTCGTCGATCGCATCGCTGAGCAGCACGACCGGCGGCGGCGTCTTGTCGTCGTAGAACTGCGCGACGAACGCGCCGAGCACCTCGCCCAGGCTTTCGCCGTCCTCCCGCGCGCGGCTGTGCGTCGGAAAGAACGCCCGGTTGCCGTTGTTGCGCCCGCCGCGCACGAAGAACACCTGCACGCAGGTCTGCCCCGCCGCCTGCCACGCCGCGATCACGTCGGCGTCGTCCAGGCTCGCCGGGTTGATCACCCCGCCACCCTGCACGTGCGTCAGCCCGCGGATCCGGTCCCGCACCGCCGCGGCCCGCTCGAACTCGAGGTTCTCGGCCGCCCGCTCCATCTCGGCCGCCAGTTCCCGCTGCACCGAATTGGCCTTGCCCGACAGGAACGCCTTCGCCTGCGCCACCAGGCGCGCATACCCTTCCGCGTCGATCCGTCCCACGCAGGGTGCCGAGCACCGCTTGATCTGATGCAGCAGGCAAGGCCGCGACCGGTTGGCGAACACCGTGTCCGCGCAGGACCGCAGCAGGAACACGCGCTGCATCGCGGTCACCGTCTGGTTGACCGCCCAGGCCGACGCGAACGGCCCCCAGTAGCTCCGTCCCTTCCCCTGGCTGCCACGATGCTTGCTGATCTGCGGGAACCGGTGCTCCTCCGTCAGCATCAGCCACGGATACGACTTGTCGTCGCGCAACACGATGTTGAAACGCGGCCGGAGCCGCTTGATCAGGTTCGCCTCCAGCAGCAGCGCTTCCGCCTCGGTGTGGGTGGTGACCACCTCCATCGAGACCGTTTCGCTCACCATCCGCCGCAGCCGCTCCGGCAGTCGCGCCGGCTGCGTGTAGGCCACCACGCGCTTGCGAAGGCTGCGCGCCTTGCCGACGTAGAGCGCCTCGCCCTTGCCGTCGAGCATCCGATAGACGCCCGGCGACAGCGGCATCGTCACCAGCGCGGCCCTGATCGTGGCCACCCCCGGCACCTCTCCGGTCGCCGTCACAGCGCCCTGCGTGTCATCCATAACGTCCGTCATCGACACCGACCATCCGCAGGGCAAGGGAGCGCCTCCCGCTCCCGAGCTATCCACCAACCTTGTGGAAAACTCTGTGGGCGATCCGCTCGCAGCCGTCCAATTATGGCAGATTTCCTACAGTTCCACGTGAATGCCCAAGGAGCGGGCATCTGCAATAACACGTTGATAAACCTACGAACTCGCGAAGCAAGCTGCCGCTGCTTCAAGATGATCTCACAGAACGTTGATTCCATGTCGAGTCAACCGCGTCGGGTGGATAAATCGCCCGCCTCTCGCGCGATCTCGACGCCAACCGACCCGACGTCCGACAATGCGTCCAGCTTCTCCACCCGCACCCTCACGCGCCTGATCCGCGCATCGAAGAACGACGCGCGCGCGATCCGTTCCGCCAGCGTCTCGACAAGCTTGACGTGCTCCGTTCCCACCGTTCGCCTGACGAGTTCGGCCAGCCGCGCGTAATCCACCACCAGCGACAGCTCGTCGCGCGCCGGCCCGCCCGCCTCCTCCTCGACCGATAGCTCCACGTTGATCCGCAAGGGCTGCGACCGCCCATGTTCGTGCGGCAACACCCCGATATGCCCTTCGATCAGCAGGTCCCGCAGGAACACGAGCCGCACGCTACTCGCTCTCGCCACCCGCGGCACCGGCCTGCCATTGCAGGTGCTGCCCGCCATCGACCGCGATCATCTGTCCCGTCACCGACGGCAGCGCGACCGTGGCCAGCACCGCATCCGCCACCTCCTCCGGCGACGTCCCCCGTCGCAACGGCAACGACGCGCACTGCCTGGCGAACTCGGCATCGCTCTGCCGCGCGCTAGGCGCTGCCGGTCCGGGCCCGACGCCGTTGACCCGGATCCGCGGCGCCAGCGCCAGCGCCATCGACTGCGTCAGCGTCCACAGCGCCGCCTTCGACACCGTGTAGGACACAAAATGCGGGGTCAGCGACCACACCCGCTGGTCCAGCAGGTTGACCACGCACCCCTCCGCCGCCGCCGGCAGCGCCCGCGCGAACGCCTGTGTCAGCACGAACGGCGCCCGCACGTTCGGCTTCAGATGAGCGTCCCAGCTCTGCCGCGTCGTCGTGTCCCACTCGTCGCGCTCGAAGACGCTCGCGTTGTTGACCAGCACACCCACCGGCCCCATCGCCGCCGCGGCCCGCCCGACCAGCCCCGAAACCTCGTCCTCGACGCCCAGGTCCGCCTGCAGCTGCGCGAGCAGATCCGCGGGCGTGCGCTCGGTCTCGATGCCGACCCGTCGCGGGGCGCCCGTCCGCCCGTCCGGCCCGCCGCCGTCGCCGCGCCCTTCGCCGACGCCGTCGAACGCTCCGAGCATCGGCAACGTCGCCTCCGCCGAGCGCGCACGTTCCGGCGACCGCACGGCCCGGACGAAACGTAG
>CAXUBM010000234.1:0-3796 GCA_964249235.1 uncultured Acetobacteraceae bacterium
GATCAGCACGCTGCCGCCGACCGGGGCGGCCGGGCAGAGCCGGACACCGCAGAGCGAGAGCGAGTAGACACCGCCCCAGAACAACACGATTCCCAACACCAGTCCCGCCACCGCCAGCACCGACACCAGGTCGGCGCGCCTGACCGCGGTCCCGGCACCCAGCAACGCCAGCGCATGCCACATCTGCATCTCCACGCCCTGGCGCAGGATCGCCTGCGCCTCCGCCGACAGCAGGTGCGGGCCGAGATGGGCGGCCACCGCCGCCATCGCGACGCCGCTGGCGCCGAACAGTCCGGCCGCGATCAGCGCCACCGCGCGCAGCCGGAACGCGGTCATCTCCGCGTCCCATTCTGGCGAGGCGCCGAATTTAATCGGCACAGCCACGCCCCACGACGCGGATCGCCACCATGAAACTTCGATTGTTCGAACAACAACCTATTGTGAATGCGAAGGACATGACGTTGCATCGGTCTTCCATTATCGTCCGCTTACGTTCGGAATCCGAAGTAAATCGGGGCCGACAAGAAACCTGGGAGGATATCGATGACCGGCCAAGATGATCCGGCCCCCGGCCACACGCGCCGCTCCGTTCTGCGCGCGTCCGCGCTCTCCGGCGTGGGCGTCGCCCTCGGTGGCCTGAGCCCGTTCGCGAACCTCGCCTTCGGCGCCACCGACGCCGCCGACACCGGCGCCTCCTTCACGCCCGCCAACATCTACTTCAACGCGCACCACGCGCCAATCGGCGCCTACGCCACTTTCACGCTGGGCTACGCCGGCGCGAACGGGGGCTTCGGCCAGCAGCAGAAGCTGCCCGGCACCCAGAGCACCTATGTCGGCGTGGTCGAGCGTGGCGCCATCACCGCGCTGCCCTTTTTCGATCCGTCGATCTCGCCGGACGTCGGCGCCTACGCGCAGAACGCCGTCACCCGCGACTTCCGCGTCGCCAGCGACACGTTCGCCACCGCCGACTTCTCCTTCGCCCTGTTCTCGCCGGTCCGCTCGATCCCCAACCCGACCGGCACGCCAACCGGCACCGGCCACGGACCGCTGACCGGCAGGTCGACGTCGGGTTCGCACGCCATCCGGGACGTGCTGCTGCCGGCGATCTTCGCCGAGCTCGTCATCGACAACATCCTCGGCACCGCGCCCAAGACCGGCTTCTTCGCCGTCTCCGGCGGCAGCGCCGCCGTGCTCGACGCCGGCACCACCGGTGTGAGTTTCGGCACCGGTTCCGAACAGACCGCGATCGCCACCGACCATGCCGGTGCGACCGCCTTCGCCGCCGCCGACCTCGCCACCGGCCTCGCCGGCAACGGCAACGGCGGAGACGTCGGCGGCATCGCGGTGACCGTGCCGGCCGGCAAGTCCGCCCGCGTCCGTTTCGCACTCTGCTTCTTTGCCGGCGGCACCATCACCAAGACGCGCGCGACGTCGTTCTGGTACACGCAGTATTACGCGTCGCTCGCCGCCGTCGTCGCCGCCGCGACCACGAACCTGCCCGCGCGCGTCGCGTCCTTCGCCAAGGACAATCTCCTCGTCGACAACGCGACCGTCACCCCCAACCAGAAGTTCCTGCTGTCGCAGGCGATCCATTCCTACTACGGCAACACCGCCTTCCTGTTCGACACCACCGGCGCGCCATGGTGGATCGTCATGGAAGGCCAGTATCAGTACATGAACACCTTCGACCTCACCGTCGATCAGGTGTTCTTCGAAATCGGCATGAATCCGTGGACGGTCCGCAACGTTCTCGAGAATTCCTACAACCACTATTCCTACCAGACCGGGGTCGAGCTTCCCGGCGGCCAGACCGGCGCCGGCGGCATCGACTTCACCCACGACATGGGCCAGTGGCCGACCTTCTCGCCCGACGGCACCTCGGCCTACGAGAAGCCGAACGTCCAGGGCACCTTCTCCTACCAGGCCGGCGAGGAGCTGGTGAACTGGGTGCTGATCGCCGGCGTCTATATCAACCAGACCGATGACCTGACCTGGTACAGGCAGTATATCCCCGTCCTGCAGGCCAGCTTCGACAGCATCGCCAACCGCGACAATCCCAACCCCGCCCGGCGTGACGGCATCGAAAGCTTCAACGCCAGCGTCGTCGGCACCGGCGAGGAGATCACCACCTACGACAGCGTCGGCCCCGGCCTGACGGAGGCGGTCGGCAACACCTATCTCGGCGGCAAGGAATGGGCCGCCTACGTCATCCTCGAGTTCCTGCTGCTCGGCGTGCCCGACCTCGCGCGCTCGGTCGGCGCCTTCTCGCAGGCATCCAAGGCCGCGGCCACCATCACCGCCGCCATGCAGCCCGCCGGTTTCATCGCCTCGAACGTCTACAACGGCGAGGCCATCCCGATCATTCCGGTCGTGGAAGGCCTGGTCTACCCCTACTTCGCCGGCCGCCAGGACGCGGTGTCTCCCGACGGCCTCTACGGCGCCTACATCGCGGCGCTCAACAAGCACCTCACCACCGTTCTCTCGACCCGGTACTGCATCTTCCCGAACGGCGGCTGGAACCTCGACAGCCAGAGCCTGAACCAGAACACCTGGCTGTCGAAGATCTTCCTCAACGAGTTCGTCGGCCGCCAGGTCCTCGGCCAGCGGATCCGCCCGATCACCGATGCCGCCGACGCGCAGTCGGTCGTCTGGCTGACCGACACCGCCGGCGCGCTCTACGCCTTCGGCGACCAGGTCATCGACCAGGTTCCGGACGGCAGCCTCTACTACCCGCGCGGCGTCACCGGCATCGTCTGGCTGCAGGAGCCGCCCGCGACCTGAAGGCCCGAGGCTCCGCCCCCGGACCCCGCCGGGACCTGTCCCCAGATCCCGGGGTCTTGGGGCAAGTCCCCGGCGGGGCTTGGGGCGGAGCCCCATCTCTTCCATAATTGCCCGATGCCAAGAGGCGACCTCTTCCCGGAAATCGGTCCCTTCGAGACCGGCTACCTGCCCCTGACGGCCGGCCACGTGATGTACTGGGAACAGGTCGGCGACCCCAACGGCCGCCCCGTCCTCTTCCTGCACGGCGGCCCGGGTGCGGGTGCGGGCGCCGTCCACCGCCGCTTCTTCGACCCCGGCTTCTGGCGCGTCGTCATCTTCGACCAGCGCGGCGCCGGCCGCTCGCGTCCGCTGGGCAGCCTGCAGGACAACACCACCCCCGACCTGGTCGCCGACATCGAGAGGCTGCGCGAGCACCTCAACATCGACCGCTTCCTCCTGTTCGGCGGCTCCTGGGGCTCCACCCTCGCGCTCGCCTACGCCCAGGCCCATCCCGACCGCGTCGCCGGCCTGGTGCTGCGCGGCGTCTTCCTCGGCCGCGACCACGAACTCGACTGGTTCCTGCGCGGTCTGGCCCGGATCTTCCCCGACGCCCATGCCGCCTTCGCCAGCTTCCTGCCTGAGGACGAGCAGCACGACCTGCTCGGCTTCTACCTCAAGCGCCTCATCGACCCCGATCCCGCCGTGCATCTCCCCGCCGCGCGCGCCTGGTCACTCTACGAAGGCTCCTGCTCGACCCTGCTGCCGAGCCCCGACACCGTCGCCTCCTTCGCCCGCGACCGTTCGGCGCTGGGGCTGGCCCGCATCGAAGCCTTCTACTTCGCCACCCGCCTGTTCCTGCCGCCCGAGGGCCTGCTCGGCCACATGCACCGCATCGCCGACCTGCATGCCGAGATCGTCCAGGGCCGCTACGACATGATCTGCCCCGCCCAGACCGCCTTCGACCTCGCCGCCAGCTGGCCGCAGGCCCGCTTGACCGTGGTGCCCGACGCCGGCCACTCCGCGCTCGAGCCAGGCA
>CAXUBM010000234.1:3806-4024 GCA_964249235.1 uncultured Acetobacteraceae bacterium
CCGCATCCCGGCGTGCGACCCGCCCGCCTGCCGCCGCTCGCGGCCCTGGTCGCGGCGTCGCTCGGCATCGTCCTCGCCCGGACCGCGCTGTTCGCGTCGGTGCTTGGTCCGCACCCGGCCGTCCGGCTCTGCCGCTGGGACTGCCGTTGGTACACCGCCATCGCCGCCCGCGGCTACGGGCTGCCGCCGTTGCCGGGCCCGCACGGCCTGCTGCAGTT
>CAXUBM010000235.1:0-4019 GCA_964249235.1 uncultured Acetobacteraceae bacterium
CGACCACCGCTGCCCCACCCACGACGAGTATCCGCAGGCCGACCCGAGGGACATCGCGGCGCTCCACCGCAGCAAGCTGCGAGTGCAAAGCCTTTGGGACCTCAGGGTGTTCTCGAACTCTCGCTGGATGGCTGACAACATCGACCGGCTTTGGCGACGCCATGAGGTCACGGCCAGGACGGTCCGCCCTGTGAGCGTTCTGCCGCCGATTTGCGACGTGGCCGATTTCGTGGCCGTCGATCGCTCCGCCGCCCGCGCCGCCCTTCAGCTGCCTCAGGACGCCGACGTCATCGTCTGCTCGGCGAACAATTTCGCTGACAGCCGCAAGGGATATGCCTACCTTTTGGACGCGCTGGAGGCGCTGAACGCATCGGCCTCGCCGCCGCTGGTGATCATGGCCGGGTGGGCGCACGCCGACATCCGCGCGAAGGCCGCTCAGTACGGGAACGTCACCTTTCTTGGCCACGTCGGGCCGCAGAACACACCGCTGGTCTACGGCGCCGCTGACATCCTGCTCTCTGCAGCCTTCGATGAGGCGTTCGGGATGATTTACGTCGAGGCCGCGGCCGCAGGTGCGCGGAGCGTCACCTTCCGCTCGGGTGGCGTGGCCGACGCGATCGCTGACGGCATAAGCGGTGCGCTGGTGGACGAACTCACCGGTGCGGCGCTGGCGGACGCCGCTACAACGCTCCTCGCTCGCAAGCGAAAGGGGGAGGATTTGTCCCGGGAGCCGCGGATGTGGGCGCTGGCGGAGCACTCCGACATCGCCGCAGTGCGCCGCTTCGCCGACGCCCTCTCCCAGTTCGAGCCGGCGAGGTCCGAAGGGTTTATCCGCACCCAACTGCATCGGCGGCGGTCGCTCGCGGAGACGACGGGCGCCCGGGCGACGCCTGCCACTCCCATCTGCCTCAATCGCCATTCAGCCGTCGCCGGCTTGGGCGAGGTGGGCTACGCCGTGTATCGAGAGTCGGCCGGGCCGCACTTCCGGCTGGTTCGTCTGGTCCTGGAGCTCAACAACGCGCAGGAGATCACCCGCTTCGACTTCAAACTCATACAACGGGGCGAGGAGGTGTTGCTTGATCTCAGGCCTCAGGAGTCGAAGCCACCGATCTACAGCCGCGCCCTCGTGGAGCACGGCGCGCCGTTCTTCTGCGACGAATGGGGGCCGACCCTGATGATGCCGCTGGGATCGCAAGAGGCCATGGCGCGGCTGGAGACGTGCCTGCCGAAAGCCGAGACGCTCGCCTTCCGACGTTTCGCCTTCGTCGTCGAGCTCGCCTTGACCAACCCGAGCCTCGCCGCGAACCTGCAAGGCGCCCTGACCCTGGCCGGCTTCACGGTCGGCCTCGAACGCTTTCGCTCAGGATTTGCAGCTTGGCGTGGGTGAACGCGTCCTGCGTTTCGCGTTCGAAGGCCGGCCGGCGGCGGCGCAGGCCGGCGGGACCGGACTGCTTGTTGCAGGCCGTCACGGACCCGAGCAGCTTGACAGCCGTCGTGCGCGCCGACCCGACGATGGCGCCCGTCTATTCCGATCGGCTGGCGCCCACCTCTACGATCTGACTGCGCCCGGGCAAGACGTCGTTAGCGGCCGGTTCAGAAAAGGTGGGAGGGCCTGGTCGTCTTCGTCTCGGGCGCGTCGCCGCTGCGGCGCGGGCTGGCCATCAAGGCGGTTGTCGTCAATGGACCTGACCGAGCCGCAGCTCATGGCCCCGATCTCCAGGGCCCGGAGGGCTCTTGGCATGCGTTGGACAACTGCCAGCTCAGCACCTTCCGCGTCGCCCAGTCCATCACCGCGACCACGTACAGGAAGCCTCGTCGCATCGGGATGTAGGTGATGTGCTTCGCCGTACTTCGTTTCGGCGCACCAGACCTTGTCGGGGCGGTCGATCACAAGGTCGCGGAGCAGGTACTGCTCCAGGTGCGGGACTGTCGTGCGCGGGGCCTGGTAGATCGGCGCCAGCCCCATCTTGGCCATGAGCCGACGGACCCGTTTGCGGCCGATCGGTTCACGCTCTGCGGCTTGCTGAAAAAGGTTTCTTGGTCACGAAGTCGAACATCAGGGCATGAACGCTCCGAGTGGGACGTCACAGGGCCGGCTTGCTACTTGCCGGCCGTCGCCTCCGCCGGGCACTCCGCGCTGATGCGGTGGGCGTCGATCTCGGCGGAGCCGGGGAGGCCGAAGCCGCCGCCGGCGGAGACCATCAGCTTGAAGCGAAAGCTGAGGTGGAAGGCGTCGGGCTGGTAGCGGCCGTCCACCGAGACGTCCGACAGCACCTTGCGCCCCGACTTGCTGTAGCAGGCGCCGCCGCGATAGGCCGCCTGGCCGCCGGAGATCTGCTGGCTGGCGTAGGTGCAGCGGTAATGACTGTTGCTGGGCGCGGCGACGAAGCTCTCGATCTTGTCGGCCGTCAGGCACTTCTTGGCGTGGCCGCCGCCGGACAGCAGCACCGAATAGCTCTCCACGCTGTCCCAGTAGCCGGGCAGGACCGGGGCGGCGTGGGCGCGGGCGACGCTGGCGACGGCGATCAGCAGGGGCGCCGCGGGCACGGCGCGATGCAGGGTGCGTAGCAGGTTCAAGGGCGCTCCACGGTCATCATGTAGTTCACGCTGGCGTCGGGGCCGAGCGACCAGCGGTCGGCCAGCGGATTGTAGCTGACGCCGAAGGGCCCCTGGACCGCGACCGCCTCGGTGGAGAGGAACAGGCGGATCTCCTCGGGCGTCAGGAACCTGCGCCAGTCGTGCGCGCCGCGGGGCAGCCAGCGAAGGATGTACTCGGCCCCGATCTTTGCGGTGGCCAGCGCCTTCAACGTGCGGTTCAAGGTGGCCACGACCATGATCCCGCCGGGCTTGAGCAGGCGCGAGGCGTCGCGCAGGAAGCGCCCGGGGTCGGCCACGTGCTCCACCACCTCCATGTTCAGCACCACGTCGAAGCCCTCCGCGCCGCCGGCGGCCAGCAGGTCCTCGACGGTGACGTTGCGGTAGGCGATCTCCAGCCCGCCCGCCGCGGCGTGGGCCGAGGCGGTGCCAATATTCCTGGCCGAGGCGTCCACGCCGGTCACCTCGAAGCCCAGCCGCGCCATCGGCTCGCTGAGCAGGCCGCCGCCGCAGCCGATGTCGATCAGGGAGAGGCCCGCGAACGGCTTCAATCCGGTCGAGGGGCGGCCGAAGCGGGAGGCGGCCTGATCGCGGATGAAGCCGAGCCGCACGGGGTTGAAGCGGTGCAGCGGGGCGAACTTGCCCTTGGGGTCCCACCATTGGGCGGCGATGCGGGAGAATTTCTCCACCTCGACGGGATCGACGGAAGAAGCTTGCGCCGGTGCGCTCATGGGCCGTCCTGTGTCAGGCGTTGCGGCGGGGCGCGCCCGCCGCTAAGGACGCGCTTTCGCATTCCAGATGCCCCCCGTTCGCGGTCCCGGCAAGAGGAAGGCGCAGGGCGGGTTGGCGGTAGGGGCGATGGCGTCGCGTCTGGTGATGAAGTTCGGCGGCACGTCGGTGGCCGACCTGGAGCGCATCCGCCGCGTGGCCCGGCTGGTGGCGGCGGAGGCGCGGGCCGGCTTCTCGCTCGCGGTGGTGGTGTCGGCCATGAGCGGACGCACCAACGAGCTGGTGGCCTGGACCGACACGGCCGGCAGGGCCGCCGAGGGCCTGGCGCCCAGCGACGACGAGTACGACGCGGTGGTCGCCTCCGGCGAGCAGGTCACCGCGGGCCTGCTCGCCCGCGTGCTCCGCCACGACGGGCTGGACGCGCGCTCCTGGATGGGCTGGCAGGCGCCGATCCTGACCGACGAGACCCACGGCTCGGCGCGGATCGAGGACATCCCGCCGGAACGTCTGGCGGCGAGCCTGGACGCCGGCCAGATCGCGGTGATCGCCGGGTTCCAGGGCGTGACGCGTGGAGGGCGCATCACCACGCTGGGGCGGGGAGGGTCCGACACCTCCGCCGTCGCCATCGCTGCGGCGCTGAAGGCGGTGCGCTGCGACATCTACACCGACGTGGACGGAGTCTATACCACCGACCC
>CAXUBM010000236.1:0-4008 GCA_964249235.1 uncultured Acetobacteraceae bacterium
ACGTTCGAACATCGCCGTCGTCAGCTTGCCGGTGTTCGTGTTGTAGCGGGACACGTGGTAGCTGTCGGCCAGCAGCCGGCCTCCCGGCAGCGCATGGAGCGCCCCGTGCGCGAAGCGGCAGGAGGCCAGCCGCAGGCCGAGCGCCCGCAGCACCGCCGCATGGGCCAGCGTGCCGAGCGCCAGGATCGGGCGCAGGTTCGGCATCGCGTCCACCTCCGCCTGCAGGAAGCGGTTGCAGGTGCGCGTCTCGGCCGGCAGCGGCAGGTTGGCCGGGGGCACGCACCGGACCGCGTTGGCGATCCGGCAACCGGTCAGCGCGAGCCCGTCATCGGGCCGTGCGTCGTAGGTCCCTTGCGCCAGCCCGAACCGGATCAGCGTTCCGTAGAGCAGCAAGCCGGCATGGTCGCCGGTGAACGGGCGCCCGGTGCGGTTGGCCCCCTTGACCCCCGGCGCCATGCCGACGACGAGGAGCGGTGCCGTCCGCGGGCCCCAGCTCGGCACCGGGCCGTTGAACCAGCCCGGCTCCGCCGCGCGGTTGCGGGCGCGATAGGCGGCGAGCCGGGGACAGAGTGGGCAATCGTGGTCGGGCGCTTCGCTCATGCCTCCGAGATGGCATAGGTCCCGCTCGCGGCGCCATCGCCGGGCTCGTCGAGGACGGCGGCACGGGCCACTTTGGTCCGCGCCTCGGTCTGGCGGCGGGTGAACTCGGGCGCGATGGCTGCGAGCTCGATGAACTGGTCGGCCTGCCGGCGCAGTTCGTCGCCCGCCATCGGCGGAGTGGTCCGCAGGGTCGAGACGACCGACACGCGCACGCCCTGGCGCTGCACCGCCTCGACCACCCGCCGGAAGTCGGCATCGCCGGAGAACAGGACCGCATGGTCCATCCGCGGCGCCATCTCGAGCAGATCGGTGGCGAGCTCGATGTCCATGTTGCCCTTCACGCGCCGGCGTCCGGCGGCGTCGGTGAATTCGCGCGCCGGCTTGGTGACCAGCATGTAGCCGTTGTACGCCAGCCAGTCGGTCAGCGGCTTGAGCGGCGAGTATTCCTCGGTGTCGAGCACTGCGGAGTAGTAATACGCGCGCACGACGTGGGCGCGGGCGCGGAAGAAGGCCAGCAGGCTGCGATAGTCGACATCGAAGCCCAGGTGGCGGGAGGCGGAATAGAGATTGGCGCCGTCGATGAACAGGCAGGCGCGCTCGTTGGGGAGAAATAACATGAGGAAACCTCTCCAAAGCTTTGATTTCAATAGGGGTGGCCTGCCGGTGGCCATCGCCGTCGGGGCCAATCTGGACGGTCCGTTCGGTTCTCCTCTCCAGGCCTGCCGCCGCGCGGTCGCGGACCTCGCCGACTGCTCCGGCCTTCGGCTGGCCGACGTCTCGGCATGGTACGATACGGAGCCGGTGCCCAAATCGATGCAGCCCAACTTCGTCAACGGCGTCGCGCTCTTCGTCGCCTCCGGCCCGGAACCGGACCCTGCCTTCCTGCTCGGCCTGCTGCAGGCCGTCGAGGACAGGGCCGGACGTCGCCGGTCGGCGGCGAACGCGGCACGCACCCTGGACCTCGACCTGCTGCTGATCGGCGCGCTGGCACGCGACGCACCCGACCCGGTGTTGCCGCATCCGAGGCTGCACCTGCGCCGCTTCGTGCTGGAGCCGCTCTGCGACGTGCTCCCGGGGTGGCGCCACCCGCGGCTCGGTCTGACGGCGGCGTCGCTCCTGGCCCGCACCGCGTCCGATCCCGCTCGCCGCCTTGCGGAGCGGGGTATCGATTGATATGTAGTCTGCTTCCAGAACCGGCAGCGAACGGAGGTTGAGCGCATGGCGCGCGTCACTGTCGAAGATTGCGTCGAAAAGATTCCCAACCGCTTCGAGCTGGTGCTGCTCGCGGCCCAGCGCGCGCGCAACATCTCCCGCGGCGAGGAGCTCACGATCGAGCGCGACGACGACAAGAATCCGGTGGTCGCCCTGCGCGAGATCGCCGAGGAGCGCGTCGGCCTCGGCGCCCTCGAGCAGGACCTCATCAAGTCGCTCTCCCGCGCCCCCGAGCCGGAGCCCGCCGACGAGGAGGTCCTCGACCTCATCCCGACCGACCAGAACATCTTCGGCCTTCAGGACGTCTCCGCCGAGGAGGAAGCGGCCAACTCGATGGCCGAGTTGTCGCCCGAGGATCTCGAGGCGGCGATCGAGGCCGAGCTCGGCGGGCGGCGCCGCTGACGCCGGGGCGCGTTTCACCTCAGCTTACCCCCGCCCCCGACGGTCTCGGTGAGGCGCCCGGCTCCGTTCACACCGCCTCTTCCCACATCGGTGCCGCCCTCGCCGAGCTGCCGCCCTCCGGCTTGATCCGGCGGGTCACCGCCTACGACACCCGCGCCGACGTCGGCCTGATCTCGCGCGCCTTCGCGGTCGCCGCCGACGCCCACGCCCGCCAGAAGCGCGACAACGGCGACCCCTACATCACCCACCCGCTCGCCGTCGCCGGCATCCTCGCCGGCCTCAGGCTGGACGCCGCCTCCATCGCCACCGGCCTCCTGCACGACACGATCGAGGACACCGGCATCACCCACGAGGCGATCGCAGCCGGCTTCGGCGGCACCGTCGCCGGCCTGGTCGACGGGGTCACCAAGCTCACCCGCCTCGAGCTGCAGTCGGACCGCACCAAGCAGGCCGAGAACTTCCGCAAGCTCGTCCTGGCGATGAGCCGCGACATCCGCGTGCTGATCGTCAAGCTCGCCGACCGGCTGCACAACATGCGCACCCTCCACCATGTCCGCGAAGCGGATCGAAGAGTGCGCATCGCCCGGGAGACGATCGACATCTACGCGCCGCTTGCCGACCGCATCGGCATGGAGGCGATCAAGAGCGAGCTGCAGGACCTGTCATTCGGCGTGCTGGAGCCCGAGGCGCGCGGCACCATCCAGGCGCGGCTGAACTACCTGCGCGGGCATGGCGCCGACGTCATCGAGGAGGTCCGCGACGAGCTCGCCCGGATCTTCCGCGACGCGGGGCTGCCGTTGGTGGAGGTGTCGGGCCGGGAGAAGTCGGCCTTCTCGATCTGGGAGAAGATGCAGCGCCGCTCGGTCGCCTTCGAGCAGCTTTCCGACATCATGGCCTTCCGCGTCCTGGTGCCGACGCGCGAGGATTGCTACGCCGCCCTCGGCGCGGTCCACAATGCGTTCCCGGTGATCGCCGGCCGCTTCAAGGACTACATCTCCACCCCCAAGGCCAACGGCTACCAGAGCCTGCACACCGGCGTCACCTTGCGTCACCCGCGCAACCAGAAGATCGAGATCCAGATCCGCACGCCGTCGATGCATGACATCGCCGAGAACGGCGTCGCATGCCATTGGCACTACAAGGGCGGCGAGAACGGTGCCGACGCCCGCCCGCGCGACGTCGAGCTCAAGCGGTTCCGATGGGTGCAGGACCTGCTCGAGATCCTGGAGAACTCCGCCTCCCCCGGCGAGTTCCTCGAGAACACCAAGCTCGAACTCTACCAGGACCAGGTCTTCTGCTTCACGCCCAAGGGCCAGCTGATCCAGCTCCCCCGCGGCGCGTGCCCGGTGGATTTCGCCTACGCGGTGCACAGCCAGGTCGGCGACACCTGCGTGGGTGCCAAGGTCAACGGCCGCCTGATGCCGCTGCGTCACGAGCTGGCCAACGGCGACCAGGTCGAGATCATGACCGCGCGCGGCGGCACCCCTTCGCCCGCCTGGGAACGCTTCGCCGTGACCGGCAAGGCACGCGCGCGCATCCGCCGCTACGTCGCCCTGCAGCAGCGCCAGAACCACATCGACCAGGGCCGCGCGACGCTGGCCAAGGCCTTCCGCCAGGACGGCCTCGACGGCAGCGAGCGCGTGCTCGACACCGTGCTCAAGCCGCTCAAATGCGCCACCTTGTCCGATCTCTACGCGGGCGTCGGCAACGGCAATATCGGCCCGCGCGACGTGGTCCAGGCCGCCTATCCGCAGATGCGCAACCCGGCGCGGCCGCCACGGGTCATGCCGCGCC
>CAXUBM010000237.1:0-3022 GCA_964249235.1 uncultured Acetobacteraceae bacterium
CTCGATCGTGACCTGACGGCGCGGTTCGGCACCCCGGCCTACGCAGCGGAGGAGCTGCGGGTGGAGATCGCGTCCGCGTTGATGTGCGCGGAACTCGGCTTGCCGTGCGACGTGCCCAACCACGCCGGCTACCTGCAGTCCTGGCTGCGTAAGCTGAAGGAGGACAAGCGCGAGATCTTCCGCGCGGCCGCGGCCGCACAACGCATCGCCGACTACTGCCTGGCATTCCATCCCGAATACCCCACCGGAGGTGGCGATCAGATCACCGCGGACGAAGACACGCCGGAAGAGACGAGACTTGCCGCCTGATGATCCCGTTGATTGGAGCACTGGCAGCCCAACCTAGGGTCTCCCGCAACGTAAATGGCGTGGCTATACCGTCTTCGATCGCCGATTCGCGAAATGAGGACTCAACACACTGGCCGTCTAGATGAAGCAGCCCGCAACAATGCCTGCCGCGAAAGAGCCAAAACCGAACACCGAGACGCGATCTCTGAACAAGGCGCCAAACGAGTTTAAGAGGTCGCGCTTCGCTTCTCTCGGAAAACGCATGTAAGTAACGACCAAACCGATCAAGATCATAACGACCGGGGTGGCCGCGATCGCTGCCGCCGTATAGTAGCCAAGCGGGCCGCTGGCCGACCTTGTGCTAAAGCCCGAAACACTAGAACCAAGAAGCAGCCCGAACACGAACCACGTCGTATACGTTGCCAACAAGCGCGATTGCGGTGACAACCGCTTGGACCGGTTGACTAAGCCATCCATCGCTCTCTGGACTGGAAAAGTGAGCCGACGATCTACGGAGCTCACCGTCGAACGCACGGCAGGGCGCTTGCTGAAACTCAAGTAGAGCCATGACCCAGTGAGGACGACGGCAACGATCGGGAAAATGATGTCTTCCAGCAAAGCGAACGACCCTCCGAGCGACGAGCGCAAGCCTAGCGTCTCGCCGATCGACTGTCATCTTCCACACGAACAATTGGGGGGTCGCAAGCGACGCTCGGATACTTTCACCTCGCCTGAACAGGTCCGGAAGAGAGAATGCCGCCTCCCGGTACCCGGCGACAAAGGGTGGGTCGCGTCGGCCGCTGCGCTGGGCCGCCTGCGATCCCGGCGCAAGCGCCGCCTTTGCCCCGGCCACCCGGACGCGGCCGCGGGAGGGGGTCTCGGAGGACGAGACGCAGAGGAGAGACCCCATGCACATCGCGCTGATCCCGCCGCACGATCCAGCACAACCCCGGCCCTGGCTCCCCCACCGGGATGGCGACTTCGACTTCGAGACCGCGCACAGCGAGGGATGGACGATCTCCGAAGCGGCGACGTGCGCGCCCGGCCAGCCGGGCATCCAGCTGCAGCGCCTGGACAGCCCTGACACGGGCGAGGCGACCTTCGCCGACGACCGCGACGCCTGGACGCATGTCGTGCAGCGCGCGCGCGAGGGCTCGGCCTTGCACCGGCTGGCGCTGACCCTGATCGATCCGGTCGAACGCTGCATGATCGAAGGCCTGCACGGCTCCTGGTGAGCCACCCGGCGCCGCCCAGCGGCCCAGACTGACCATCCCCTTCCTCCGGCTGCCCTGACGGCAGCACGCACGCCTCGGCACCCCGGCTGTCCCGTGACAGCCGGGCCCGACGTGCTTCCAGCACGGGAACCCTCACATGCCGAAGTCGCCCGCCGGCCAGCTTTCGCTGGACAGCCTGTTCGACACGACCGCCATCAGCTCCGGCTTCACGCTCGGCGGCGAAGGCGTCGCCCGACCCGTCTTTGACGACGGGGAGGACGAAGAGCCGGCCGCAGCGGCTGCCGTCGCATTCCGGCCGCCCGCCAGGAACTGGCGTCTGGACGGTCAACGCCAGCTTGCCGCGAACTGGAAGGGCCGGGCAGCCGACAACCTCGCCGCCATCCGGCTGCTGCAGGACCTGGAGCGCGAGGACCGGGCCGCGACGGCAGAGGAGCAGGAGCGGCTGGCGCGGTTCACCGCCTTCGGCGGTGGTGACCTGTCGCAGAGCATGTTCCGCCGCGCGGGCGAGGACTTCCGCGGGGGTTGGGAGGATCTCGGCCGCGAGCTCGAGCAGCTGGTGAGCCCCGAAGAGATGGCGGGGCTCTCGCGCGCGACCCAGTACGCCCACTACACGCCGGAGTTCATGGTGCGCGCGATCTGGGATGCGCTGGCCCGCATGGGCTTTGCCGGCGGCAACGTCCTCGAGCCCGGCTGCGGCACCGGACTGTTCCTGGCCATGCTGCCCGAGAAGGCAGCGGGCAAGGTGGCGCTGACCGGGATTGAGGCCGACCCGATCACCGCGCGCATCGCGACCAAACTGTTCCCGGAGGCGTGGATCCGCGCCGAGGACTTCACCAAGGCGCGCCTGACCGAGCGCTACGACGTGGTGATCGGCAACCCGCCGTTCTCCGACCGCACGGTCCGAGCCGACGACGCGGCCGGCAAGCTGCACCTGTCCCTGCACGACTACTTCATCGCCCGGTCGATCGAGCGGCTGAAGCCGGGCGGGATCGCCGCCTTCGTGACGAGCCGTTGGACGATGGACAAGTCCGTGGCGACCGCGCGCGAGCACATCGCCACCATGGCCGACCTGATCGGCGCGGTGCGGCTGCCGCAGGGTGCGATGGCGGCAGATGCCGGCACTGAGGTCGTGGTCGACGTGCTGCTGTTCCAGCGCCGCCAGCCCGGCGCAGAAGACCACGGCGCGACATGGGACACGGTCGCCGAGGTCGCACCGGACACCGATGGCGAGGGTGCGTTGCACGCCAACCGCTATTTCGCGGAGCACCCCGAGATGGTGCTGGGCGCCCACGCCTGGACCACCAGCCAATACGGCCCGATCTACACCTGCCGTCCCCGTTCGGGCCTCGACCTCAAGGACGCGCTCGGCCGTGCGCTTGCGCTCCTGTCGGAGGGTCGCCGCCTGCCGGTGCCCGAGCTGCCGGGTGCTGATCGCCCGAAAGCCCCTCGGATAGTCGTCGGAAACGCAGCCGAGGGCGCCACGATCAAGGAGGGCAGCT
>CAXUBM010000237.1:3144-3990 GCA_964249235.1 uncultured Acetobacteraceae bacterium
CCCGGATTGCTGGCTCGTGGCGTCGATCGAGGATTACGACGTTGAGACCGGCGCGGCGAAGCAGGGGCCGGTCTTCAGCCAGCGGGTGATCCATCCGCCCGCCGACCCGATCATCACCTCGGCCGCCGACGCGCTTGCGGTCACTCTGCACGAGCGCGGCCACGTCGACGTCGCGCACGTCGCCGAGCTGATCGGCCGGTCGCGCGAGGACACGCTGGCCGAGCTCGGCGACGCGGTGTTCCTGAACCCGGCGCTGACTACGGACGGCTACGAAACCTGGGAGACGGCGGACGCCTACCTGTCCGGCTCCGTTCGCACCAAGCTCGCCATCGCCGAGGCGTCCGCCTCCCTCGACGCCCGCTACGCCCGCAACGTCGCAGCCCTGCAGGGCGTGCAGCCCGAGGACCTGCGCCCCTCCGACATCACCGCTCGCCTCGGCGCACCGTGGATCCCAGCCGAAGACGTGACGGCCTTCTCGGCCGAGGTGATCGGCATCGCCACGACGATCCGCCACACGGTCGAGATCGCCTCCTGGTCGATCGACCTACAGCCCTTCCACGGCCAGGCCGCCGCCACGTCCGGGTGGGGCACACAGCGGCGTCATGCAGGCGAACTGCTGGACGACGCACTGAACGCCGTCATCCCGCAGATCTACGACCACTGGAAGGATGCGGACGGCGAGCATCGGAAGCTGAACGCCGAAGACACCGAGGCTGCCAAGGAGAAGCTGACCAAGATCAAGGGCGCCTTCGAGCGCTGGGTCTGGAGCGACGTCGATCGCACCGAACGCCTCGCCCGCATCTACAACGACCGCTTCAACAACCTCGTCCCGCGCACCTTCGACGG
>CAXUBM010000238.1:0-2750 GCA_964249235.1 uncultured Acetobacteraceae bacterium
AGTTCAACGTTCCCGATCCGCGGATCGTCGGCCACGTCGAGACGGGCGGCGCCGAGGAAGGCGGCCAGAGCGGCATGGAGTCACTGCTCGCACGCAACCCGAACATCAACCTCGTCTACACGATCAACGAGCCGGCGGCTTTCGGCGCCTACCAGGCGCTGAAATCCGTGGGCAAGACGGGCGACGTGACGATCGTGTCGATCGATGGCAGCTGCACCGGCATCAAGGGGGTCAAGGCCGGCATGATCGCCGCGGATTCGCAGCAATATCCGCTGAAAATGGCGTCCATGGGCATCCAGGCGATCGTCGACTTCGCGAAGACCGGGAAGAAGCCGCAGCTCAGCGCGGGCAAGACTTTCCTCAACACGGGAACCAAGCTGATCACGGCTCACCCGGAGCCGAGCGTGGCTTCGATCACTCCGGCGCAAGGCGCGACGCTATGCTGGGGAAAGTGATGCGCGTAGCCTGATCGCAAACGCAGGCAGGCGGCTGGGTCTTCAGCCGCCTGCTCAGGAGCCTGCCGGGAAAGGTGAGGCCGGAGGAGTCGATGTCCAGCGAGAACGAGGGCCGGATCGGGTTCGGGGTCGCGATAGCCGGCGGTGGCAGCGAAACGGTCGCCGAGTTCCTGCGCCACAAGACCCCGCTCGAACGAGTGCGGCAACTGCTGCACGAGACGCCGGCGCTCGCGCCGCTCCTGGTCCTGATCGTCTCGCTGATCGGCTTCGGCATCCTGGTCGGCGCGCGGTTCTTTTCCGCCTATGCGCTGACGCTGATCCTGCAGCAGGTGATGATCACCGGCATCGTCGGCGTCGCGCAGTCGCTGGTGATCCTGACCGCGGGGATCGACCTGTCCGTCGGCGCGATCATGGTGCTGTCGACGGTGATGATGGGGCATTGCGCGTTCGACTACGGCCTGCCCGCCTGGCTCGCGATCCTTTGCGGCTTCGCACTCGGCACCGCCGTCGGTGCGGTCAACGGCGTCCTGGTCGCGCTGATGCGGTTGCCGCCCTTCATCGTGACGCTGGGCACCTGGCAGATCGCGCTGGCCGCCGATTATCTCTACTCCCAGAACCAGACGGTCGGGGCCGCGCAGATCGAACTGCAGGCACCGCTGCTGCAGTATCTCGGCAGCACCTTCAGGATCGGCGGCGCCGGCGGCGCGACCTTCACCTATGGCGTGGTGGTGATGCTGGCGCTGGTGCTGCTCTTCGCCTACGTCCTGCGTCATACGGCCTGGGGCCGGCACGTCTATGCCGCGGGCGACGATCCGGACGCGGCGGCACTGGCGGGCGTGCGGGTCAAGCGCGTGCTGATCAGCGTCTACGTGCTGTCGGGGATGATCTGCGGCTTCGCCGGGTGGGCGCTGATCGGGCGCATCGGGGCGATCTCGGCCAACTCGGGCCAGTTCGAGAACATCAACTCGATCACCGCGACCGTGATCGGAGGCATCTCGCTGTTCGGTGGCCGCGGCTCGATCCTCGGCATGATCTTCGGCGCGCTGATCGTTGGCGTCTTCACGCTCGGTCTCAACATGTACGGCACCGATCCGCAATGGACCTACCTGCTGATCGGCGCGCTGATCATCGTCGCCGTGGCGGTCGATCAATGGATCCGCAAGGCGGTGGTATGATGGAGCCGATCCTTTTCGCCAGGGGGCTGGTCAAGCGCTACGGCCGCGTGACCGCGCTCGACAATTGCGACTTCGAACTCTATCCAGGCGAAATCCTCGCGGTCATCGGCGACAACGGCGCGGGCAAGTCCTCGCTGATCAAGGCGCTCTCGGGCGCCATCACGGTCGACGACGGCGAGATCTGTCTGGAGGGAAAGCGGGTACATTTCTCCTCGCCGCTCGATGCGCGCGCTGCGGGCATCGAGACGGTGTACCAAACCCTCGCGATGTCGCCGGGCCTCTCCATCGCCGACAACATGTTCATGGGCCGGGAATTACGTAAGCCGGGGATCCTGGGCACGATGTTTCGCAAGCTCGACCACGCCGCAATGCAGCGGATCTCGCGGGAAAAGCTGAGCGATCTCGGCCTGATGACGATTCAGAACATCAATCAGGCCGTCGAGACGCTCTCGGGCGGCCAGCGACAGGGCGTCGCGGTCGCGCGCGCCGCGGCCTTCGGCTCGAAAGTCATCATTCTGGACGAGCCCACGGCCGCCCTCGGCGTCAAGGAGTCGCGCCGCGTGCTGGAACTCATTCTCGACGTCAAGTCGCGCGGCATCCCGATTATCCTGATCAGCCACAACATGCCTCACGTATTCGAGGTGGCCGACCGGGTCCATATCCACCGTCTCGGCCGGCGGCTCTGCGTCGTTGATCCCAAGCAGCACACCATGTCGGAGGCGGTGGCCTACATGACCGGCGCGCGGATCCCCGACGAGGCGTTCGCCGCCGCGTAGCATTCCCGCTCCGTGCCGCTTTGCCGAAGCCGACGAAACTTTGCGTTACCAGGACCCGCGTAGACCCAAGGCTCTCTCGGTTGATCTTCGGTCATGTGAGGCACCCGCACCCGCTTGCCGGTCCCGCCTCACAACGTCCCGCCAAAACCTCGCCGAAATCCCGCGGCCCCGGCGAGCCCTCAGACGTGAAAACTCTCCCCACACCCGCAGCGACCCTTCTCGTTGGGATTGCGGAACACGAACCCCGCCGTGAGCTGCGTCGTCTCGAAGTCCATCTCGGTCCCGATCAGGAACAGCGACGCCTTGCGGTCCACCAGCACGGTCAGCCCCCGGTCGGTCACCAC
>CAXUBM010000238.1:2760-3985 GCA_964249235.1 uncultured Acetobacteraceae bacterium
CCGGCCCCGCCGCCTCGACCCAGTTCATGTCGTACGACAAGCCCGAACAACCCTTGCTGCCCACCGAAACCCGCAGCAGCTTGCCCTCGCGCGCTGTTGCATAAAGGTCGCGCAGCCGCTCCGCCGCCTTCTCCGACAAGCTCATCAGGGGCGGCAGCGCCCGCCGCCCCGTCTTGACCACCGTCTCGCCCATCGTCCTCTCCACCGTCCTTCAGAACATGTTCAGCGCCAGCCGCGCCTCGTCGCTCATCCGGCTCGGGTCCCATGGCGGATCCCACACCGTTTCCACGTCGCAGTCCAACACCCCGGGCACCGTCATCACCGCGTCTCGCACCTGCACCGGCAACTCCTGCGCACTCGGGCAGCCGGGCGCCGTCAACGTCAT
Organism: uncultured Acetobacteraceae bacterium; assembly: GCA_964249235.1. Classification (GTDB taxonomy): domain Bacteria; phylum Pseudomonadota; class Alphaproteobacteria; order Acetobacterales; family Acetobacteraceae; genus CAXTPV01. Next base: position 3,146 of record CAXUBM010000238.1, read on the forward strand.
CTCGACCTTCACCCGGCCGTCGTCATGCAGGTCGATCGTGTAGATCAGCCCCAGCTCGTAGATGTTGACCGGGATCTCCGGGTCGAAGACCGACGCGATGGCGTTGATGACGTCGTCCTCGTCGATCGACGGCTCGCGTACCCCGTCCGGCGTCCAGGTCCCGATCCGGTCCGCCGCCTGGTCGTCGTTCATCGCCCGCTCCCCCGCGACACCGCCTCGTCCAACGCTGACCAGGGCAGCGTCGCACATCGGATCCGCGACCGGAACTCGTGCACGCCCGCCAGCGCCCTCAGCTCGGCGAACCGCTCGTCCGCGGGCACCGTCCCGCTGCGCACCATCGCCTCGAACTTGGCCGCCAGATCCCGCGCCTCCGCCTCGCTCAACCCGCTGACGGCGTCCGCCATCAGGTCCGCCGAAGCCACCGTGATCGCGCAGCCCCGTCCCACGAACCCGACCGCCTCGAGCACCCCCGACGCGCCGCGGCGTATCTGCACCGTCACCCGGTCGCCGCACATCGGATTGTTCCCCTCCGCCTCGGCATCGAACGAAGCGAGCCCCGCGCCATGGCGCGGCGTCCGCGACCGCTCCAGGATCAGATCCTGGTACATCCGGTCGCTGTCAGGCAGTGTCTCCATCGCTCTCAGGTGAGCCTGTCGCGCACGCGTTCCAAGGTGTCGGCGAACAGGTCGATTTCCTCGATTGTCGTATAGAGAGCGAAGCTTGCCCGCGCCGTGCCCGGGACACCGAGCCGGTCCATCAACGGCTCGGCGCAGTGATGCCCCGCTCGGACGGCGATCCCGGACAGGTTGCCGCCCTGGAGATTTCCCAGATCCTGCTTGG
>CAXUBM010000239.1:0-3976 GCA_964249235.1 uncultured Acetobacteraceae bacterium
GCTGCGCGACCGCGCCGAGGTTTTTTGCGCCGACACCCCGGCCGGCTTCGCCGCCGCCCTCCTCATCCTGCTCGACGATCCGGCCGTCGCCGCCCGCCTCGGCCATGCCGCCCGCGACGCCATGGTCCGCGCCCACGACCCCGCCGTGTTCGCCCGCTTCCTTCGGGACCTCGTCACATCGCTCCTGCCCCCGGGCGGCCTTCCCGGCGACGGGCTGCCGCTCTCGCGCCCGGGCCTGACCGCCTGATGCGGCGCGCCGACCTGCGCTGGTTCGCCAAGAAGGCCGCCCGCGCCGCGATGGCCGCCGGTCCGTCGCCGCTTCGTCCTGCCTCGGGCAGAGCGTGCGTTCGCGTCCTCACCTACCACCGCTTCGCCTGGCGCCGGCGCGACCCGTTCGCGCTCGACCCCGAGCGCTTCGAGGAGCAGGTCGCCGCCCTGTCGCGAACCGGCCTCGCCGTCGGCCTGTCCGCTTTCCTCGACCTGCTCACCACCCGGCAGGCGCCCCCATCCGGCGCCGTCCTCGTCACCATCGACGACGGTTGCGCCAGCACGCTCGAGGTCGCCGCCCCGATCCTGCGCCGCTACGGCGTCCCCGCACTCGCCTTCGTCACCACCAACCGGATCGGGCGGGCGGCCGGCGACGGTCCCGAACGCTTCCTCGATCGCGACGAGATCGCGGCCTTGCCGTCCTACGGCGTCGAAGTCGGCTCCCACGGCGCCGACCACCTCTCCCTCGGCGCCGCCACCACCACCGCCTGCCTCGACACTCAACTCAAGTTCTCGCGCGACCGCCTCGCATCGCTGCTCGGCCGCCCCGTCGAGACCTTCGCCTACCCGTTCGGCACCCGCGCCGACCACTCGCCCCTCAGCCGCGACCGCGCCGCCCGTGCCGGCTACCGCGCCTGCTTCACCTCCGAGCACGGCGCGATCACGCGCCACTCGGACGCGTTCGCCTTGCCGCGTATCAAGATCGAGGGCGGCGACCCGCGCTTCATCTTTCCGCGCGCCTGCGCGGGCGGCCTCGACGCCTGGATCGTCGTCGACCGCCTCCTCAACAGGCTGCAGTCACCGCTCGCCGCCGATCAGCCCGCCAGCGCGTAGGCCAGAGCCGCCCAGACCGGCAGCGACGCCAACATCGCCACCGAAATGCCCCGGCCCAGACGCCGGTCCACTGCGCTCGCCCGGCCGGGTTCGCCTCGCCCGAGCCTGCCGTCCCGAAGCAAGCCCGGCCGAGCGCCCTCGATCCGCTTCACCTGAACGCCAGCCATGCGATCCCTCGAACATCCAAAGTAAAACCCTACACCCGAAAATGCGGGCACCGTCATATCATTTCGGCGTGAGTTTATTCCGCACCACGATCGGTCAACGTGACGTTCGCCGTCGCCGTGGCCGGCATCGTCGCCGTCCGCTGCATCGCAGGCTCCGCCGAGTTGCGCGCCGGCGACGCCGCCTCGAGGGCGAAGTTGCCCGCCGTCGGATTGGCGAACAGCGGGTTGGCCACGATGTCGTGCGCCCCGCGAACGCTCGGCACCAGGGGCGTCCCGCTCGCGTTCCACAGCAGATTGTAGTCCTCGACGACGCTCGCCGTGTTGGCCGTGCTGCTCGTCGTCACGATCCCCGCCGGGCTCTCCAGGATGTTGTTGACGATGTTCACGTCCGACCCGGTGTTCGAGAAGATCTGCCCCTGCGTCGGCGTCGCGATCGTGTCGTTGCCGTAGGCCGTGTTGTTGAGGATGTCGACGTGCTGGCTCTCGAAAGCGTGGATGCCGGAGCCGCCATTGCCGAACGTCACGTTGTAGGCCACCAGCGTCCGCCCATGGTAAGGCACGCCCCCGTCCTGCGTGTGCCGGTTGTCGTCGATGATGATGCCGTTGCCGTCCGAGATCGACTTGTACTGGCGGTCCACGCACGGCACATTCTCGGAGTTGTTGAACGTCGTGTTGTTCAGCACCGAAATTTTGTAGCCCGTGTTCGAGTCGATGTCCTTGGCCTCGTAGACGCTGATCCCGCTGTCGCCATAGGGTGACCAGTGCGACGTGTTGTAGACCACGTTGCCCTTCAACGTGATGTAGTCCGCGTAGTGCACCTCGATGCCGCCGCCCGGCGTGTCGTGCACGAGCAGGTTCTGCAGCGTCACGTGATGCACCGTCGGCGCGCTGCTCGATGCCGGCTCCACATCCACCCCGTCCCCGTTCGTGGCCGGATTGGCCAAATTCTTCATCTGCGCCATCGCGGTGGCCGGCGTGACGCTTGCGGCGTTGCCCACGATCTCCAGCCCGCTGATCGTGATGTAGTTCGCCGCCACCAGGATCGCCGCCCACGAGCTGGAATACGACAGCACCGGATGAGCGCCTGGATAAGCCGTGTAGGTGATCGGCGCCGCCGCCGTCCCCGACACGCTGATCATCAGCACATTGTCGCCCGGCGCGTCGTTCGTATACGTGCCGTTCATCAGGTAGACCGTGTCCCCCGGTTTGGTCAGCCCTTCGGCATACTGGATGGTCCTGAAAGGCGTGCTCGCCGACAGACCGTTGTGGCTGTTCGAACCGTTCGTCGGGCTAACATAATAGGACGCCGCCGCCGCGACCTGAGGCAGGGCAATCAGCAGCGGCGTCAGCAAGGCGCCGCGTGAAATGACGAAACGGCTCATGAAACCTATGCTCCTCGGCATCACCATTGCCGCTAAGCATCGTTCCTTCCCCTAAACCGTTTACTAACAGGAACCTGACACTGTTAGAAGCGCCCGCTTCTCACGCACCCGTGAACGTGACATCCTGTTAGTTGGTCGCGAACGCCCTGGCGATCCCTTCGCGCGCCTCGTGCTGGATGCGCGCCAGGTGCGTCTCTCCCTCGAAGCTCTCCGCGTAGATCTTGTAGACCTCCTCCGTCCCCGAAGGTCGGGCCGCGAACCAGCCGCGCTCGCTCGACACCTTGATCCCGCCGATCTTCTCGCCGTTTCCGGGCGCCACGCTCGCCGCCGCCACCACCGGGTCGCCCGCCAGACGGCTCATCCCCAGCCGTTCCGCCGTCAGGCTCTTCAGCACCGACTTCTGCGCCGCGCTCGCCGGCGCATCCACACGCGCGTAGGCAGGCGATCCCAGCTCATCCGTCAGCCCCCGATACAGCTCACCCGGGTCCCGCCCCGTCCGCGCCGTCATCTCGGCCGCCAGCAGCCCCATGATCAGCCCGTCCTTGTCCGTCGTCCAAACCGTTCCGTCGCGCCTGAGGAACGACGCCCCCGCGCTCTCCTCGCCCACGAACCCGAGCGAACCGTCGGCAAGCCCGTCCACGAACCACTTGAAGCCCACCGGCACCTCGAACAGTCGCCGCCCGAGCTTGGCCGCCACCCGGTCGATCATCGACGAACTCACGATCGTCTTGCCGACCGCCACGTCTGCTCCCCACTCCGGCCGGTTCGCGAACAGGTATGCGATCGACGTCGCCAGGAAATGCTTCCGCGGCATCAACCCCACCGACCGGCACACGATCCCGAGCCGGTCGGCGTCGGTGTCGGTCGCGAACGCCACGTCGAAGCGCTCCCGCATCCCGATCAGGTTCGCCATCGCGTCCGGCGACGAGCAATCCATCCGGATCTTGCCGTCCCAGTCCGGCGGCATGAAGCGGAACGTCGCGTCCACGTCGTCATTGACCACCGTCAGCGCGAGCCCGTGCCGCTCCGCCACCAGCGGCCAGTACGCCACCGCCGCCCCACCCAGCGGATCGATGCCGATCCGCAACTGCGCCGACCGCACCACCTCCAGATCCACGATCGACACGAGGTCCGCCACGTAAGGTCCCGCGTAATCGTGCCGGCGCACGAACCCGGAGCGACGCGCATGCTCGGGTGTCACCCGCTTGACCCCGTCCAGGTCGTCGTCGAGGAACTCGTTCGCCGTCCGCTCGATCCACCCGGTGATCTCCGCCGACGCCGGCCCCCCGTTCGGCGGGTTGTACTTGAACCCCCCATCCTCCGGCG
>CAXUBM010000240.1:0-3956 GCA_964249235.1 uncultured Acetobacteraceae bacterium
GGGGATGGCGGCGCAAGCGTCGGTGCGGCCGCGCTACGAGGCGATCGAGGGGTGGCGAGGCTCGACGCGGGGGGCCCGGTCGTGGGCGGAGCTGCCGGCGGAGGCGATCAAGTATGTGCGGCGGATCGAGGAGCTGGCGGAGGTGCCGGTGACCCTGCTGTCGACGTCGCCGGAGCGCGCCGCCACGATCCTGGTGCGCGATCCGTTCGAGGCTTGAGGGGCGTTAAGAGTTTGTCAGGAGTATGGGGCGAGACTGGCGGCGTCTGATGAGCGCAGGCCAGAATGGCGAGCGGCACTATTTCGCGTGAACGTTTCATCGTCGAGCCGGCGGCAGAGATGTCGTCGCCGTTCGCGGCGCTCTGGCCGGAGGCGAGGGCAGCGCGGGATCCCGCGCTGATGTCGGCCGGTAAGCCGGTTCAGCTCGCGGCGTTGCCGGTGTTGCTGCCGGCACCGCCGCATCCGTCGCTCGAGATGCTGACGCGGGCGTCGATCGAGGGAGTGGTGCTGCCGCTCGGGCGGACGTTGGCGCACGGGCGGGACTGGATCGTTTGCGGCCGGCCGAGCCGGCCTCCGGCACGGATGTTGACGAAGCCAGACGAGCGGTCGCTGCTGACGCGGCTTCTGCGGCCCTCGGCGGCGGTCCTCGAGCGTCTGGACGAGCAGAACCTCGTGCATCGCGCGATCAGGCCGGAGAACATCTTCGTCTCCGACGATGGCGTGGAGCTCGGGCCGTTCTGGCTGACGCCGCCGGCCTACGGGCAGCCGGCGGTCTTCGAGACACCGTCGGTGGCGTCCTGTCCGCCGGCGGCGCGCGGCAGCGGGTCGATCGCGGACGACGTGTATGCGCTCGGGGTGACGCTGCTGGCGCTCTATCTCGGCGAGACCCCGATGGCGGGGTTGCCGGATGCGGAGGTCATCGAGCGCAAATTGTGGCTGGGCAGTTTCGCGGCGTTGACGGAGGGACGTCGGATCCCGTTCGCGTTGGCGGAAGTGATCGCGGTGATGGTGTCGGACCAAGCGTCGCAGCGGCCGACGCCGGAGCGGCTGCGGCGGGCGTCGACGCTGAGTGCGCCGGCGACGAGCTCGCGCAAGCGCGTCAACGCGGCGATCCCAATGCTGCTGGCGGGGCGGGAGGTGTGGAACGCGCCGCAACTCGCGTTCCTTTTCGGCGAGGAGCCGGACGCCGCGGCGGTGGCGCTCGAAACGGGACAGATCGACGTCTGGCTGCGGCGCGGGCTGAACGAGGTGGTGCTCGCCGAGCGGATCGAGACGCTGGTGAACCCGGGCGGGCTGCGGGCACGCTCGACGGCGATGCAGGATCCGACGTCGCGGACGCGGCTGTTCAACCGGGTGGTGCACGCGCTGGACCCGGAGGCGCCTTGCCTGTGGGACCGGCTTCGGGTGATGCCGGACGGGGTGCCCGGACTGATCGCGGCGATCGGGTCGGAGCCGCTGATCACGCAGGAGCGGGTGGCGGGGCTGCTGCTGAGCGACACGCTGGTGACCCGGGTCCTCGACCAGAAGGTGGGTCAAAAGCGCGAGCAGGCGTCGGCGCTGGCGAGACGGACGATGACGGCGGCGCGCAGCCCGGCGGCGCTGATCAAGCTGGGTTATGAGCGGAAGCCGGCGATGGGATGTGCGTCACTGCTGCTCGCCGGCCGGCCCGTCAACGGTCTGGCGACGTTGTTGCCGGCTCTGGAGGCGGCGTCGTCGCCGGGCGGCGACGGGCGATTGCTGGACCAACATCTGCTCGGGTTCATTGCCGTTCGACGGCAGGCGGCGGGCATGAGGACCGTCCGTTCGGGCGACGCGCTGGGCGATGTGCGACTGTTGGCGGCGCTTTGGGAGGAGTTCCGGCCGGGCCCGTTGCCGCGACTGGCAGGGCGACTCGCGGCGCCGATGCTGGCCGCGCTCGAGGGCTGGCCCGGGCGCTCGCGGCGGACCGCGCGACGGACGCGCGTCGAGGAGGTGGTCGCGTCCGGAGATCTGACGGCGCTGTGCGCGATGGCGGGCGACGAGACGGCTCGTGCGACCGATCAGGCGGCGATGACGGCCGGCCGGGAGAGGATCAAGGCGCTTCGGGCGTTGCGCGAGCGGACCCTGATGGGGGCAGACCACCGTCGGCACACGGCGCTGCGCTTCGGCCGTGAGGGGGTGATGGTTCTGGGCACGGCCGCCTGCGCGATCTCGGCGATGCTGGTGGTAACGGGGTGGTGAGCGCCGCGCGCACCCGTTCCTTGCCGCTCGGCTGGCTGGGCGGCCTCGGTTGCGGGGCGCTGCTCATGCTCGATCCGGCATCGCTGCTGTTCGCGGCGGTGCTGATGTCGCCCACGATCCTGATGCGGGCGGCGGACGACCGGCCGGAACGGTCAGGTACGAGGGCGGTGCTGTTGTGCAACCTGGCAGCGGTGGTCGAACCGGCTTGCCGGCTCTGGCGCAACGGGCCGCCCACGATCGGCACGACGCTGGACGAGTTGGCCCGGCTCGACGTCGTGGCGGCGGCGTGGTTGGCGGCGGGATCCGGATGGCTGCTGAGCGAGATGCTGATCTTCTCCGCTCAACGCTGGCTGGAGATCAAGTCCGCACGGGCGGTGGCGCACCTCGACGTGGAAATCGAGCAGCTCGTGGGGGAGTGGGGGGACGTGTAGGACGCGCGAGGCCTGGGATATAGTTCCAGGCCGCGCTACGAACCTCGGCTTCTCCGGTTACCACCGCCAATGTCATGCAGCTTGCGCGGTAACCCGACGTTCGGCGACTTGGGCCTTCATCGATTTCTGCAACTTCTCGAACGCGCGGACTTCGATCTGGCGGACGCGCTCACGGGAAATATTGTATTGCTGTGAGAGCTCCTCGAGCGTGGTCGGATTGTCCTTGAGTCGACGCTCGATGAGGATATGGCGCTCACGGTCATTGAGGGTCTTGAGCGCGCCACCGAGCAGGGCGCGGCGGCCGGTCAGCTCCTCGTGCTGGGCGAGGACGGTCTCCTGACTTTCGCCCTCGTCGACGAGCCAGTCCTGCCACTCGCCCTCGCTGTCGGCCCGGACGGGGGCATTGAGGCTGTGGTCGGGCGCAGCGAGACGCCGGTTCATGCTGACCACGTCCTGCTCGGACACATCGAGGGCCTTGGCAATCTTGCCGACCTGCTCCGGCTTGAGGTCGCCATCCTCGATCGCCTGCATCTGGCCCTTGAGGCGGCGCAAGTTGAAGAAGAGCTTCTTTTGCGCAGCCGTGGTGCCCATCTTCACCAGCGACCAGCTGTGCAGGATATATTCCTGGATGGCGGCGCGGATCCACCACATTGCATAGGTCGCCAGGCGGAACCCTCTGTCGGGATCGAAGCGCTTGACCGCCTGCATCATGCCGACATTGCCTTCGCTGATCAGCTCGCCGACCGGCAGGCCGTAGCCGCGATAGCCCATGGCGATCTTGGCGACGAGCCGGAGGTGGGAGGTGACGAGCTTGTGGGCGGCCTCGGTGTCCTGGTTGTCGCGCCAGCGGCGGGAGAGGTCGAGTTCCTCGTCGGGCGCGAGCATCGGAAACTTGCGGATTTCCTGAAGGTAGCGAGACAGGTTGCCCTCGGGGGCGACGTTGATGATGCTGGCGGCCATAGCACGGCTCCTTTTCGCCTGCGCGGCGCGGTCTCGATCATCCCCATAAGGCCTGGTCAGAGAACCGGTTTCGCGGCGCAGCAATTAACGGGCGCCTTGACAGATCACATGCGCTCGACCCAGGTCCCGCCAATGTCCTGATCGGGATCCGAGCCGGCTTGCCGGCGGCGTGCGCCCTTGTCGTCGGAGGCGGTTCTATAGAGGACCGCGCTGGTCCTGTCAAGGATGGTGCGGTGCGGCGGAGAGGTCGAGGGAGTTCAGCAGGGCGGCGAAATCGGGCGGTGGGCCGGTCTCGAAGCGCAGTGTCGCGCCCGTGGCGGGGTGGCGGAAGCCGAGCGAGGCGGCGGG
>CAXUBM010000241.1:0-3943 GCA_964249235.1 uncultured Acetobacteraceae bacterium
ACCATCAGCGGCGCCGGCGGTCCATAACGGTCGGCTCCGAGCGGGGCGGGACCGGTCAGCCGCAGACCGAGAGCCCGAAGCACGGGTGCCAGCATCTCGGCGCGAACCGCCAGGCGGGCCATCAGGGTGGGCGGCAGTGCGATCGGCCCGCGTCGGGTGGCGTAGGCGAGTTCGGCCGCGATCCGCTCGGCCACGTCGAGGCGAAGCAGGACCGGGCCCGCCTCGATCCAGCCAAGCGTCGTCAGCGTGCGCGACAGCGCCTGGTCGGCCGGGATCGGGATCGAGACCAGGCCGGCGGCGGGCAGCGACGGCGTGGGCGCGCCGCGGTGGATGGCAAGCAGGAGGGCCCGCCCGGCGAGCGCGCGCGGCGTGAGCAGGGCGGGCATGAAGAGAGCGAAACGGCCGGCGCGCACGCCCACCGATTTGAGGTGAGCGCGGGCGACGTGGTCGATCGTGTCGGTGTGGCCGACGACGAGACCGGCATGCTCGCGCAGGCGGTGAAGAGGGCCGCGCAGCAGTGGAACCTGTTCGACGCGCCGCTCGGCGGCGAGGAGAGGTGCGAGTTCGCGGGCAATCAGGCCGGAAACGAAACGGGCCAGGCGGCCGCGGAGACGTTCGCGCTCGGCGCCGTCGAGGAACTCCGAGGCGCGCGGTTCGACCACAGGCTCGAGCGGTTGGCGGCCGGCACGCAGCCGGGCGACGGGGATGCCCTGCCAAAGCACGGCGTGGGCAGCGTGGTCGATGGCGAAGGCGCCGTCGTCGGCGGCGACCAGGGCGGCCACCCGTCGAGGCATCTCGGCGCGCAGCGCGCGGCGGGCGGCGCGCAAAACGAGGCGGCGTTCCTCGCCGCCGATCCCCTCAGGTTCGAAGTCGAAGACGCGAAGCGCGCCGACGCGATGACCCTCGACGACGACCTCGCCGTTGCGGGTGACGGCGGAGAGGAGATTGTCGCCGTCCGCTTCGAGCTTGCGCAGGAGAGTGGCGGCGCGGCGGTCGACGAAGCGGGCGGTCAGGCGTTCGTGCAGGGCGTCGGAGAGGATGTCCTCGACCTCGCGGGCGCGGGCACCCAGTGCCGTCGCGTCGTCGACCCACTCGCGGCGGGCGGCGATGTAGGCCCACACGCGAACGCCGGACAGGCGCTGCATCAGCGTGTCGATGTCGCCATCGGGACGGGCGAGGGCGGACAGGCTGGTCTCGACCAGCGCGGAGGGGATGCGGCCTTCGCCCGCGACATGGGTGTAGATGCGGGCGCAAAGGCGGGCGTGGGTGTCGTCGGCGAGCTTGCGGAAGTCCGGAATCTGGCAGGCCTCCCAAAGCAGCCGCGTCTGCCGGCGACCCACGGCGCGGGCGCGGATGTCGGGGTCGGCGACGAGGGCTGAGAGCGTCTCGACGTCGGACGCCTCGTTGCCGCGGATCAGGCCATTGTGAGGCGGAGGTGCCAGCAGGCTGGCAAGCAGCGCGTCGGGGCTCGAGAAGTCGAGATCGGCGTTGCGCCAGGCGAGCTGCTCGAGCGGGTCGAAGCGGTGTTGCTCGACGGCCTCGATGATCGGCTCGGTCAGGGGTGGGCAGTCGTCCGTGGTGCCGAAGGTGCCGTCGCGCATACCGCGGCCGGCGCGGCCGGCGATCTGGGCGATCTCGGCGGCGGTGAGGCGGCGCGGCCGGCGCCCGTCATATTTCGACAGGCCGGCGAAGGCGACGTGGTTGACGTCCATGTTCAGGCCCATCCCGATCGCGTCGGTGGCGACGAGGAAGTCGACCTCGCCGGCCTGATAGAGCGCGACCTGGGCGTTGCGGGTGCGCGGCGAAAGGCGGCCCATCACGACCGCGCAGCCGCCGCGCCGGCGCCGGATGGCCTCGGCGATCGAATAGACCTCGCCGGCGGAGAAGGCGACGACGGCGGAGCGCGGCGGCAGCTTGGACAGTTTGGTGTGGCCGGCAGCGGTCAATTGCGACAGCCGTGGCCGGGTCTCGACGCTGACGCCCGGCACGAGGCGCTCCAGCAGCGGGCGGATGGTCTCGGCACCCATCACCATGGTCTCGACCAGGCCGCGGGCATGCAGGAGGCGATCGGTGAAGACATGGCCGCGGTCGGGGTCGGCGCAGAGCTGGATTTCGTCGATGGCGACGAACTCGGGCGCGACCTGCCCGCCCGGCCGGTCGAGCGGCATGGCTTCCACGGTGCAGGAGAACCAGCGGGCGCCGGGCGGGACGATCTTTTCCTCGCCGGTGATGAGCGCGACGTTGGCCCCGCCCTTGGCGGCCACCATGCGGTCGTAGTTCTCGCGCGCGAGCAGTCGTAGCGGGAAACCGATGGTGCCCGACGAATGCGCCAGCAACCTCTCCATCGCGAGGTGGGTCTTGCCGGTGTTGGTGGGGCCGAGAACGGCGCGCACCCTTGGTGACAGGGGGAGCGTGATCGGCCGTCCATGCACGGATGGTCGGGTTTCGCGGGCGTGAATGCAAGCGCCCGCCGGCCAACGACGGTGCCCGCGGCGGAGATCCGAGCGGGTCACGTTTACGAAGCGCTCACGAATCTGTGCGATTCCAAAACGGAGAACGCGGGCGCCTCGTCAGGTCCCTGCAGAATCTGCGGAAAACCGCGTTTTCCTGATCCCGACGCCGGCAAGATAAAGCGGAGGTCACGTGTCCGAGAGAAACGAAACAGGCGAGTAACGTAAATGCGACTGAACGGAGCGTTTCGAGAGGCTTATAAGAGATTGATCAACTCGTGTTGAACCCTTATCTGAGCGCATTCTACCGACGCGGACGTCACGACCCCTACGATCACCAGGTAGACCATCCGGCCGACCGAACCGGCCCGCCATCCGACCCGAAAGGAATTGCCATGCCCGCCGCCACCTCAACCGACACGATGGTCGCAACGTTGCGCGACACCATCGTCGCGCTCGTCCGCCGAGACGGTCCGGATCTGTCCGCCCGGCAGCTCGGGGTGTTCCTGACCTGCTACCTGCAGGAGGGGGCGCACACGGTTCGCGGTCTCGCGGCGGATCTCAACGTGTCGAAGCCGGCCATCACGCGCGCGCTCGACCGCCTGGGCGAACTCGATCTCGCGCGCCGCAAGGTGGACCCGATGGATCGGCGGAGCGTGCTGGTTCAGCGGACGGTGAAAGGCACAGCGTTCCTGCGTGACCTGCGCGGCATCATGGCGGAAGCGGCTGCGCCGCCGCGCAAGACCGAGCGCGAGCACACGACCCGTCGCTCGGCCTGAGCCCAAGGCGGCTCTCAAGCCGACGGCTTCTCTGCGGCCCCGTGCTAGCGGGGCCGCCCGGCTTTTCAGCGATCGTTTCTCTCCAGGCGCCTCGGGCGGCGGCGATGGAACCTGCGGCGGTGGCGGGCGATAAACGGGGCGCTGAACGTCCGGCCAGCTGCCGGCTTTGAAAGGATTTCATGATGCGTTTCGCCGCTTATGCGACGGGCGTGGCGCTGGCCTTGGCCGCGCCGACCGCTCTAGCCGCCGACCCTGGGATGCATTCCGCTCCGGATGGAACGGTGACGATCCACGCGAAGTCGGCCAATCTCGGCGTCGGTTGGAGCTGGGGCGATGGAGTCCTGCACTACGACCATCACGCCTACCATTTCACGATCAAAGGGCTGAACGTCGCGGCCGTCGGCTATTCCACGCTGACCGGGCACGGACGGGTCTACAACCTCCACCACCTCCATGATTTCGACGGCACCTACTATCAGAGCCACGGCGAAGCCACCGTGGGCAGGGGCATCGGCGGCTCGCTCTATGTCAATGGCAACGGTGTGCAGCTCAGGGTCGACGACGTCACCCATGGCGCGCAGCTCGCCGGCTCGGCATCCGGCATCGAATTCCATCTGAGAGGCTGAGCAGCGGCGGGGCCCCCCCCCCCGGTTATCCGGCGGCCCGGGCCCCCCCCCCCCCTCTAGGAGCGAGATGTCTGAGCGTGAGTCGATG
>CAXUBM010000242.1:0-312 GCA_964249235.1 uncultured Acetobacteraceae bacterium
GCGCTGCGCGGACGCCTCAACGCGGTCTACATCGCCGGCCTGTTCACGGGCGGTGCCGTCGGCTCGGCGCTGGCGACCAGTCTCTACGCCGCGGGCGGCTTCGCCTCGACGGCCGCCGCCGGTGCCGCGTCGAGCCTCATCGCACTGGCGCTGTTCGCCGTGCTGGGAGGGTCAGGAGCTCTGCCCCAGGCCGGGACGGAACCCGCGGGCGCGTCGGGTCCGGTCCCGCCGGGGTCCGCGCCGCCAGACCCGCTCGACTCGCCGGACCCGCTCGACTCAGATGCCTAGCAGGCGCCGGCGCAGCGTCGGGAC
>CAXUBM010000242.1:322-3905 GCA_964249235.1 uncultured Acetobacteraceae bacterium
GCTGGCCGGCACGCCCGCTGCCGCCAGGCGCCGCCTTGCCTGCAGTTGCTGGTCCGCCAGCACGCCGAGCAGGATCACCGTGCCCATCACCGCGAAATTCAGCGAACTCGGGATGCCGAGGATGTTCACCAGGTTCTGCAGCACTTGCAGCAGCGCCGTCCCCAGCACGATGCCGAGAATGGATCCTTCGCCGCCGCGCAGGCTGCAGCCGCCCAGCACCGCCGCCGCGATCGCATACAGCTCGTAGAAATTGCCGAAGGAACTGGGCGACACCGAGTTCGTGTAGAACACCAGCAGCACCGTCGAGACACCCGCCAGCGCCCCGCTCAGCAGGTAGGCCCCGGCAATCACCCAGTTCGTCGAGATCCCCGAAAACCGCGCCGCCTCCTCGTTCTTGCCGACCGCATACAGGTAGCGCCCGTACACCGAACGGTGCAGCACCACCCCCATCACCAGCGCGATCGCGATCAGGTAGAGGAACGGCGCCGGGATCCCCAGCACGTGCCCCGACGCCAGCCGGCTGATCACGTCCGCCTCGTCGCCGTAGCCGAACCCGCGCGTGCTGTCGGTCGTGTAGTAGCGCGCCGCGCCGCGGTAGATCAGCAGCCCGCACAACGTCACCACGAACGGCTGCAGGCGCAGCTTGGTGACCAGGAATCCCTGCAGCGCCCCCAGCACCACGCCGCCTGCGACCACCGCCAGGAGCGCCACCGGCCACGGCCACTCGTAGAGCGTCAGCAGGTCGATGAACACGACGCCCAGCAGCGCGAACATCGAACCCACCGACAGATCGATGCCGCCGGTGATGATCACCAGCCCCTCGCCGATCGAGAAGATCCCGAACAGCCCGATCAGGTTGGCCAGGTTGAGCAGGTTCTCCCGCGACAGGAAGCTCGGATTGATGGCGCCCGTGATCCCGCCCACCACGACCAGCAGCAGCAGCAGCCCGAGTTCCTTGCGCATCAGGCCGCCATTCCTTCCGGCTGCTGCCCGATCGCCAGCCGCAGGACGTTGCCTTCCGAGAACATCGGCCGCTCCAGGATCCCCGAGATGCGCCCCTCATGCATCACCGCGATCCGGTCCGACACGCCGATCACCTCCTCCATGTCCGACGAGATCATCACGATCGCCACCCCCGCATCCGCGAGCCCACGCATCAGCCCGTAGATCTCGTTCTTCGCCCCCACATCGATCCCGCGCGTCGGCTCGTCGAAGATCACCACCCGCGGACGCATCGCCAGCCACTTGCCCAGCACGATCTTCTGCTGGTTGCCGCCCGACAAGGTCACCACCGTCGTCTCCACGTTGGGCGCCTTGATCGACAGCGACGACGCCTGCGCACGCGCCGTCTTGGTCTCCGACCCACGGTCGATCAGCCACGCCTTGGCATGGTGTCCCATGTCCGCCAGCGTGATGTTCTCCCTGATCGGCATGCCCAGCACGAGCCCCGACTTCTTCCGGTCCTCCGGCACCAGGTAGACGCCGCGCCTGATCGCGTCGCGCGGCCGCCTGATCCGCGCCACCTCGCCGTCCAGCCGCACCGTCCCGCCCAGCGGCGGGTCGATCCCGAAGATGGTCTGCGCCAGCGACGTCCGGCCCGCGCCCACCAACCCCGCCAGTCCCAGGATCTCCCCGTGCCTGACGCTCAGATCCACCGCGCGGTCGGCGAATGCCCGCGTCACCAGCCCTTCGAGCACGCAACCGCCCTCGCGCGGCGTCGCCCGCGGCGGGATGTAGAGCGACTTCAGATCCCGCCCGATCATCAGCCGGATCATCGCCGCGTGGCTGATCTCCGTCCGCGACAGCTCGCCCACCGTGCGCCCGTCGCGCAGCACCACCACCCGGTCCGCCGCGGCCACGATCTCCCCCAGCCGGTGCGTGATGAAGATCACCGAGACGCCGTCCCTCTTCAGGTCGGCCACGACCAGCAGCAGCCGCTCCGTCTCGCTGATCGTCAGGCTCGAGGTCGGCTCGTCCATGATGATCACCCGCGCCTGCGTCGACAGCGCCTTGGCGATCTCCACCATCTGCCGCTGCGCGATCGACAGGCTCTCGACGGGTGCCTCCGGCGCGAAATCCGCGCCCAGCCGCTCCAGCAGCGGCCGTACCCGATCGCGCATCGCACGGTCGGAGACGAGCCGCAGCGGCCCGCCCCGCACCGTCTCGCGCCCGATGAACACGTTGGCCGCCACGTCGAGATTCTCGAACAGGTTGAGTTCCTGGTGCACGAAGGCGATCCCCGACCGGATCGCCTCGGGCACCGTCAACGTCGCGTGCTCGCGCCCGTCGATGCGGATCACCCCTTCGGTCGGCGACACCACCCCGCCCAGGATCTTCATCAGCGTCGACTTGCCGGCGCCGTTCTCGCCCACCAGCCCGAGCACCTCGCCGCGTCCCACCCGGACATCGACGCGATCGAGCGCCCGGACGCCGGGATACACCTTCGTGATCCCGGCCAGCTCCAGCAGCGCGTCAGCCACGGCTCACGACCCGCTGAGCAGCTCCTTCATGTGCTGGGCGAAGTCATGGACGTTGCTGTGGTCGATCACCCGGGTCGCAATGATGATCTTGTGGTCAGCCGGCACCCAGGACTTGTCGCCCTTGAGCGTCTTGACGATGTCCGTCATCGACTGATAGCCGAACTGGTAGGGGTTCTGCACGATCGTCGACTGCACGCAGCCGCTCATCACCCCGCGCAGCGTCGTCGGATCCTCGTCGAAACCGACGATCTTGACCTGCCCGCATTTGCCCGCCGCCTGCACCGCGGCCACGATCTGCGGCGTGTTGTAGCTCCACAGCCCCGACAGCAGCGCGATGTCCGGATACTTCGTCAGCGTGTCCTCGACGTTGCTTTTCGCCTTGGTGAAGTCGACCTGGTCGGTGCGCACGTCGATGATGGTGACCTTGGTCCCCTTCAGCGTCTCGCGGATCCCCTGCACCCGCTCGCGCGCGTTGTCCGCGTCCAACGTCCCCACGAACAGCATGATCTTGCCGCCGTTCGGCAGCGCCTTGAGGATCTGAGCGCCCGCCTGCCGCCCCGCCGCCACGTTGTCGGTGCCGATATAGGCCAGCCGGTTGCTCTGCGGCGCGTCGCTGTCGGTGGTCAGCAGCACCGCCTTGGCCGCGACCTTGTTCAACTCCTCGGTCGCGTGCGGCGCGTCGTCCACCGAGATCGCCAGCCCCGCCACGCCGCGCGCCAGCAGGTCGTCCAGCTCGCGCCGCTGCCCCGCCGCCGTGCCCTCGCCGGTCACGATGACCTGCATGTCGTAGTCGGGGTTCTCCTTCTGCGCCTTCTCGACGCCGCGACGCGCAACCGTCCAGAAGTCGGCCGCCACGTTCGTCACCAGGGCAAGCTGCGGCTTGGCCATCGCCGGCAGGCTCGTCGCCGAGGCGAGGCCGAACACTCCCGCAAGCAGTGCGGCTTTCATCGTTTTCATTGAGAAACCCCTTGGACGTTTGACATGGTTCGTGAAGCCGAGGGTCTGCGCCCTCCTCGCCGAAACGATTACGGCACGCAATCCGCCCGAAGCCAAGTCCTCCAGGCGAGCAATGTTCGACTCCGCCCCCCGTCCCCGCCCCCGAC
>CAXUBM010000243.1:0-3899 GCA_964249235.1 uncultured Acetobacteraceae bacterium
ATCGTGCACCGCCAGCCCGGGCGCCGCCACCGCCACCAGGTGGTCCGCCCCCACGTCGATGCGCACCAGCACCGGGTCCTCGACCTCGCCTTCCACCACGCCCAGATCGGCCGCGCCGCCCGTCACCGCGTGCGCCACCTCCTCGGTGTTGCCGATCAGCAGCGACACCGCGATGCCCGGATGCGCCAGGCGGAAACGCGCCACCAAGGGCGGCAGCCAGTAGCCGCCCGCCGTCTGGCTCGCCCACAGCCGCACACGCCCGCGCCGCAGCCCCGCCAGGTCGGCCAGCGCCTGCTCCGCCTCCTCCGCGCGCGCCAGCACCGCGCGCGCCTGCGGCAGGAACACGCGCCCCGCCTCGGTCAGTTCGATCCGTCGCCCGACCCGGTCGAACAGGGCGGCGCCGAGCCGCGTTTCCAGCGCCCGCAACGAGGCGGAAGCCGCCGACTGCGTCAACCCGAGCGCGGCGGCCGCGTCCGTCACGTGGAGCCGCTCCGCCACCGCCACGAACACGCGGAGCTGCTCGAGCGTCACGGCCGTGTCCCCAGCGTGATCAGCAGCAGGCTCAGCGCCGAGATGAACAGCGACGAGAACGCTCCCAGCAGCAGCGGCCGCAACCCCTTCGCCCTGAGCTTGCCGACATGCGTCTGCAGCCCCATCGCGCCGAGCGCCAGCGTCAGCAGGAACGTCGTCACCGGCCGCACCGCCGCGGTGGAGGCCGCCGGCAGCACGTGGGTGCTGTTGATGCCGATCAGCAGCAGGAAGCCCAGCACGAACATCGGCATCGGCGCCCGCTCCCCAGCATGCGTGCTCCCCTTGCCACGCGCCACCGCCAGCCCGAGCACCAGCGGCGCGAGCATCGCCACCCGCGTCAGCTTGGCGACCGTCGCGACGTCGCCCGCGTTCGGCCCGCGCTGGAAGGCGCTGGCCACCACCTGCGCCACCTCGTGGATCGACGCCCCCGCCCAGAGCCCGAAATCGGCGGCGTGCAGCCCGAGCAGCGTGCCCAGCGGCGGGTCGCTGAACATGGCCACCGTCCCGAACACGGTCACGCACGCGACCGCGTAGGCCACGTCCTCCTCCGACCCGCGCGTCACCGTGTTGACCGCGATCACCGCCGACGCCCCGCACACCGATGTCCCCGCCGCGATCAGCTCGGCCAGCTTCCTGTCCACGCCCAGCAGCCGCCCCGCCAGCTTCGTCACCAGGAACGTCGCCAGCAGCGACACCGCCACGATCGCGACGCCGCGGCCGCCGATCGCCGCCAGCTGCTGCACCGTCAGCTGCAGCCCCAGCAGCACCACGCCCCAGCGCAGCACCCGCCTGATGCCGAACTGCACCCCGGCACGCGCCCGCTCCGGCACTCCCACGACGTAGCCGACCAGGATCCCGAGCAGCATGGCCAGGATCATCGGGCTGAGCGCGCCCACGACCGGCAGCCGGTGCAGCGCGGTGGCGGCCACCGCGATCGACCCTGCCAGCAGCAGCCCCGGCACGACACCGGCCCCGGTGCGAACAGGCAATGAAGGCGCGACGGAAACGGACATGGTGACCTCCAATCGAGGCCACCAACGTCGTTCCTCCCGACCGATCAATCCAACGACTTGTTCAGCTTCCTTCGAACTCTATAATCGATCGGTCTCGAACCGCTAGCCGGGCAGCCAGGTTTTGGTGTCGAAATTGTGGTGCCCCTCGACGTAGCGCACCGTGCCCGACTTGCTGCGCATGACGATCGAGTGGGTGATCGCCCCGTTGCCGGTCATCCGCACGCCGCGCAGCATCGCCCCCGACGTCACCCCGGTCGCCGAGAACAGCACGTCGCCGGCGGCAAGGTCGGTCAACGACAGCTTGCGCCGCGGATCGCCCATGTGCATGCCCTGGGCGCGCTGCACCTGCTCCTCGTTTTCGAAAACGAGCCGCGCCTGCATCTGCCCGCCCACGCAGCGCAGCGCCGCCGCCGCCAGCACCCCTTCCGGCGCGCCGCCTGAGCCGACGAAGATGTCGATCCCCGAGTCCGGCAGGCCCGCCGCGATCACCCCCGCGACGTCGCCGTCCGAGATCAGCACCGTCCGTGCCCCCGCCTCGCGCGCCTTGGCGATCAACTCCTCGTGCCGCTCGCGGTCGAGCGTGCACATCACCAGCTCGCCGATCTCGCGCCGCGTCGCCAGCGCGAGGTCGCGCAGGACGTTGCCGATCGGCGCGTCGAGATCCAGGATGTCCTCGGGCAGGTGCGGCCCGATCGCCATCTTTTCCATGTAGATGTCCGGCGCGTGCAGGAAATTTCCCGACTCCGCCAGCGCCACCGTGGTGATCGCGTTCGGCCCGCCGCTCGCGGTCAGCGTCGTGCCCTCCAGCGGATCGACCGCGATGTCCATGCGCGGCCCGCCGCGTCCGACCCTCTCGCCGATATAGAGCATCGGCGCCTCGTCCATCTCGCCCTCGCCGATCACCACGGTGCCGTCGATCTCGATCGTATCGAAGGCGCGACGCATCGCTTCCACCGCCGCCTCGTCGGCCTCGTTCTTCTTCCCCCGCCCCATCCAGCGCGAGCAGGCGATCGCCGCCGCCTCGGTCACCCGCACCAGCTCGAGCGCCAGATTTCGATCGCTCGCCTGGTAGTGCGGCGTCTTGGACGACATGTCGGACATCGGGCAGCTCCTCATCGGGCGGGTCTGGGGCCGCCGGCCCCGGCGGGGCGCGGGCGCCGCCCCCCGCCTCCTCTTACCCCGGTTCGATCCGTATCAGCAGCGGCGTCTGCACCACCACCTCCAACGCCGCGATCCGCGTCACCGCGTCGCGCATCGCCCGCTCGCTCGTCTCGTGCGTCACCAGCACCACCGGCACCGCTTCTCCCGGCGCGCGCCCATGCTGCAGCATGCTCTTGAGCGACACGCCCGCGTCGCGCAGCGCCGCCGCCACCTCCGCGATCACGCCGGGCCGGTCCAGCACCACCAGCCGCAGGTAGTAGGCGCCGTGATGCGCCAGGATCGGCAGCATCGGCCCCGTCGCCAGCGCCCCCGTCGCCAGCGCTGCCGTCGCCTGGCCCCAGGCCAGCGCCGGGAACCCGCGCGCGATGTCGATCAGGTCCCCCACCACCGCCGAGGCCGTCGGGCCGCCGCCCGCGCCGCGCCCCTCGAACGTGATCCGCCCGGCGAAGTCGCCCTCCGCGACCACCGCGTTGTAGACGCCGTCCACCCGCGCCAGCGGCGAGCCGACCGGCACCATGCAGGGATGGACCCGCGCCTCGATCCCGTCCGGCGTCGCCCGCGCGATCCCCAGCAGCTTGATCCGGAACCCGAGCTCGTCGGCGAAGCCGATATCCAGCGCCCCGATCGGCCTGATCCCCTCGACATGCACGCTCTCGAACGGCACCACCCGGTCGAAGGCGAGCGCGGCCAGGATCGCCAGCTTGTGCGCCGTGTCGGTCCCGTCGATGTCGGCGGCCGGGTCCGCCTCCGCGTATCCCAGTGCCTGCGCCTCGCCGAGCACGTCGGCGAACTCGCGCCCGGTCTCGCGCATCGTCGTCAGGATGTGGTTGCAGGTCCCGTTCAGGATCCCCGCCACGCGCGCGAACCGGTTGCCCGCGAGCGACTCCCGCACCGCCTTGAGCACCGGGATGCCGCCCGCCACCGCCGCCTCGAAGGCGAGCCGCACGCCGCGCGCCTCGGCCAGTTCCGCCAGCCTGACGCCGTGATGCGCGACCATCGCCTTGTTGGCGGTCACCACGTGCCGCCCCGCCTCGAGTGCCGCCGTCACGCACGCCAGCGCCGCCCCGTCCGCGCCGCCGATCAGCTCGACCACGACGTCCACGTCGGACCGCGCCAGCGAGGTCGCGTCGTCGTGCCAGTCGAGCCCGTCGGTCGACACCGGCCGCGACCGCCCCCGGTCGCGCGCCGTCGCCC
>CAXUBM010000244.1:0-1867 GCA_964249235.1 uncultured Acetobacteraceae bacterium
CCGGGGCGCCGCGCGCATGCCGCACCCCGCGCCCGCCGTCTTGCCCCCCTTCGGCTCGGCGCCTACGGCGGGCGCGGCCACCCCCTCCGCACCCGCCGCGCGCAGCCGCTGCGCGAAGAAGGCCGGGCTGCCCGCGCCGTCGACCCGCACCCGCCGGCCCGCCCATTGCCCGAGCGTTTCCTCGATCGCCTCCAGCGGCGACACCGAGACCTCGTTGCCGAGAAAGGCGCGGACCGCCCCGTCGACCTTGCCCGGGTCGACGAACCACGCCACCGACGCGTCGTCGCGCAGCACCGCGTAGGACAGCGTCACCGGGATCGCCGGCAGGTCGCCGCCGCGCACGTTGAGCAGCCAGGCGACCGACGCCGGATCGGTGACCAGCGCCGCCGCGACGCCGTCCTCGCGCAGCGCGGTCGCCAGCTCCTGCCGTTTCTCCGCACTCGGCCGGCCGCTCCATCGCTCGGGATGCACGCGCGCCGGCGCCACCGGCGGGGCAGGGCGGTCCACCCACAGCCGGTCGACCGGATTGGCGGCCAGCGGCACCATCTCCACCCGCTCGCCGCCCAGCCGCTCGACCTCGGCGGTCCCGATCACCCGCGGATCGTAGCCGACGCGCAACGTCCGCCCCAGCTCGGCCGCCCGCGCCCGCAGCCAGTCCGCGGGCGGCGTCTGGCCGCTGTGCAGCCGCTCCCACACCGCCGCGTCCGTCTCGGCGGCGATCTGCAGCACGTAGCGCCCGTCGGAAAACACCGCCGCCCGTTCGGCCAGCACCACCGCGATCCCGGCACTGCCGGTGAACCCCGTCAGCCACGCCAGCCGTTCCGCCGAGGCCGGCACATACTCGCCCAGGAATTCGTCCGAGCGCGGCACCACCACGCCGTCGAGCCCCTCCGAGCCGAACTGCGCCCTGATCTGCGCCACCCTGTCCGCGCTGGTCATCCGTGCACCACCGTCTCGTAGCCGCGCCACGAGGGCGTGAAGTCGCCCTCCACCGGCCCCAGCTCGAGCCGGCCGCCGATCCAGGCCAGATCTTGCCGGAAGAAGGCACCCCGCCGATAGGCCCGCGTCCGCCCGTCATCGGCATAGATCGACCCCGTCGCGTCCGGATCCGCGAACACGTGCAGCACCAGGGGGCCGTCCGGCCGCTCGCGCGTGCTCTGCACGGGCGCCTGCGTCGGCACGATCGCGCCCGCCCGCGCGAACACCGGCACCGGCCCGAGCCCGCGCGACAGCATCGGCGCCTCGGCCGGGGCGACGCGCTCGCCCGTCCACCAGTCGAACCAGCCCGTGCCCGCCGGCAGCTTGAGCAGGTAGTCGTCGATCCCGTCGACCGGCGGCGGCGCCACCAGCAGCGACGGCCCGACCATGAACTGCGCCTCCTCGCGCCGCAGGGTCGGGTCGCCGAATTCGAGGAACATCGGCCGCATCAGCGGCACCCCGGTCCGCGTCGTCTCCTCGACGCACGTGTAGAGGTAGGGCAGCAGCCGGTAGCGCGCCTCGATCGCCGCCCTGCGCCGCGCCAGGTGCGCCTCCCCATGCACCCACGCCTCCTGGTCGCGCGTGCCGAGGTCGGTGTGGTTGCGCATGATCGGATGGAACGCGCCGAGTGCGATCCACTGCGTCAGCAGCTCGGGTGCGGGGCTCCCCTTGAAGCCGCCGATGTCGCAGCCGGCCAGCGCGAACCCCGACAGCCCCAGGCTCAGCAGCTGCGGCGTCGAGAGGCGCATGATGTTGAGCGCCTGGAGCTGCGGATAGCTGGTCACGAAGATTGCAGGCAGGATGGCGAAGTATTTCGAGACGTCGTTGGCGATCGAGAAGGTGGTGAGCGAGCCTCGCGTGATCAGGAGCTGCTTGCCGATCTGGACGA
>CAXUBM010000244.1:1877-3887 GCA_964249235.1 uncultured Acetobacteraceae bacterium
CGAACCCCGAGAGCCCCAGGCGCAGCAGCTGCGGCGTCGACAGGCGCATGTGGTTCTCGGTGCTCGAATTGTCCCCCGTCCAGGTCACCGCGTGCCGATGCCCGCCGGCATAGCTCGCCCTGGTCATCACGAACGGCCGGCTGTCCGGCTTGAGCGCCAGCAACCCGTCATGCGTCGCGCGCGCGTTCTGCATGCCGTAGACGTTGTGGATCTCGTCGTGCGTCGCCACCCGCGTCTCGTGTCCCGGCTCCTCGATCCGGTGCAGCACCGTGGGCGGCATCGTATGGCCCGGCACGTTGAACACCGCCGGCTCGTTCATGTCGTTCCAGAACCCGGCGATCCCCATCTCCACCGAGAACTGCCGGTGCAGCGTTCCCCACCACGCCCGCGTCGCCGCCCGCGTGAAGTCGGGAAACACGCAGTCCCCGGGCCAGACCTCGCCGACATAGTCCGACCCGTCCGCGTTGCGCACGAAATGGCCGCCCGCCTTGCCGGTCTCGTAGGGGCCGTACTCCTCGCCCGGTGCGTGCGGCACGTGCAGGTCGGCGATCACCACCGTCTCCACCCCGGCCGCGCCGATCGCCGCCACCGTGCCGCCGAGGTCGGCATAGGTGTCCGGATCCGACGTGAACGGCCGGTTGCGGTCCTGGAATCCGATGTCGAGCCAGAGCGCGTCGAGCGGAACCGCACGCTCCCGATGCCCGCGCACCACGGCGAGCGCGCGCTCGGCGCTCTCGTAGCTGTAGCGGCACTGCTGGTAGCCGAGCGCCCAAAGCGGCGGCAGCTCGATGCGTCCGACGAGCGCCGTGAAGCGCCGCAGCACGTCCTTCGGCGTCGGCCCCGCCAGCACGTGGTAGCGCACCGGACCGCCGGCGCCCGAGATCCCGATCGCGTCCGCCGCGTCCACCGCCAGGTCGAACGCGCAACGGTGCGTGCAGTCGAGGAACAGGCCCCACGCCAACCCGTCCGGCCTGACCGCGAGCAGGAACGGCAGCGTCTTGTAGAGAGGGTCCCAAGCCTCCTGGAAGCCGTACGCGTCGGTGTTGAACATCTGGTAGGCCTGCCCGCGCTTCTCGAGCGGTCCCGGCTTGTCGCCCAGCCCGTAATAGAACTCGCCCGCGGGCGCGCGCTTGCGCATCCGGAACCCGTCGCCGACCCAACGCAGCCCGTCATGCGGATGGTCCTGGCACAGCACCCGCCCCTCGCGGTCGGCGATCGTCAGCGCCGTCCCGTCGGCGGTCACGACGAGCTCCTCCGTCGCGAATGACGTGCCGCCGCGCCTCTCGACCGGCGCGTCGTGCGCCCACAGCGCCGGCAGCACCGCCCAGGACGCGCGTTCCGGCAGCGATCCCCGCCCCGCCGCCACCCTGATCGCTCCCGCCGCCGACGCGGTCACCTCGACCACCGCATCCGCCGAGCGGATCAGCAATCCGTCGGCGCGGTCTTCCGCCTCTCTCATCGCATCCCATCCCGGTTGGAGGCGCCGACCGGCCGCGAGGAAGCGACCCTGACGCGGCCGCACCCTAGCCCGGCGCTCGCCCGAGGCGATAGGGCGCCCCGGCCGGCGGAGTCGTGGTGACAGGCGCCGCCGCATCTGTTAGTGGCACCAACATGAGAAATCGATGCGCTCAAGAAACGGCAGCGACGCCGCTCCTTCCGCGTCCGGCGAGACGCGCTTGAACCTCGCCGTCGCGTCGCTGTCGGTGCCGCCCTTCGCCCTGTTCGCCTGGGCCCTGCGCGGTCACTTCCGCCATGACCGCCGCCCGTCGCGCGGCATGCTCCTGCTCAGCCTCGCCAGCCTCGCCGCCTACGCCGACTTCGCCGCCGGCTGCCTCCGGCCGCCCGGCCCGGCGCCGCGTCTCGCCCAAGCCGTCGAGGCGTCCTGCTTCCTCGCCGGCCTCCTCCTGTTCCTCTGGGCGGTGCGGGCCACGCGCCTCGGCCGGCTCCGGCTTGCCCACAGCGCCACCGGTCCCGACTGCCTCCACGTCGACGGCCCCTACCGTTTCGTCA
>CAXUBM010000245.1:0-3884 GCA_964249235.1 uncultured Acetobacteraceae bacterium
CACGAGGACCGCGGCACCTTGCTCGACGTGGTAGCGCGCACGGCGGCGCGGGTATTCCTGCCGTTCACCGTTGGCGGCGGCGTGCGCTCGGTGGACGACATGCGCGCGCTCCTGCTCGCGGGTGCTGACAAATGCAGCATCAACTCGGCCGCGGTGACCAGGCCCGGCCTGGTGCGCGAGGCCGCCGAGCGGTTCGGCAGCCAGTGCGTCGTCGTCGCCGTGGACGCACGGCGCGCGGCGCAGGGCAAGTGGGAGGTGTTCCCCCATGGCGGCCGCAAGGGCACCGGGCGCGACGCCGTCGAGTGGTGCCGCCAGGGCGCGGCGCTCGGCGCGGGTCATGGAGCCGATGATGGCGGCCTGCTTCTTGAGGATGGTGGTGTCGAGGTTGGCGCCCTCGATCTGGTCCTTGAGCTTGCCCAGGCCGGGGAGCATGCCGAGGATGCCGGAGATCGAGCCCATGCGGCTGATCTGCTTGAGCTGGCTGGCATAGTCCTCGAGGTCGAACTTGCCGCGCATCATGCGGGTGGCGACGCGCTCGGCTTCCGCCTCGTCGATGGTTTCCGAGGCGCGCTCGACGAGGCCGGCGATGTCGCCCAGGCCGAGGATGCGGCCGGCGACGCGCTCGGGGTGGAATTCCTCGAGCGCGTCGAGCTTCTCGCCGGAGCCGGTGAGCTTGATGGGGGCGCCGGTGACGTGGCGCATGGAGAGAGCGGCGCCGCCGCGGGCGTCGCCGTCCATGCGGGTGAGCACGACGCCGGTGATCTGCAGGGCCTCGTTGAAGGCGCGGGCGGTGTTGACGGCGTCCTGGCCGGTCATGGCGTCGACGACGAGCAGGGTTTCGGCGGGGCTGGTCGCGTCGCGGACGGCGCGGACCTCGTCCATCAGCTCCTGGTCGATGGACAGGCGGCCGGCCGTGTCGAGGATGACGACGTCGAAGCCTTCGCGCCGAGCCGTTTCCAGGGCCCGGCGGGCGATGGCGACGGGGTTCTGGCCGGCGACGATGGGAAGGCTCGCCACCCCTGCCCTTTCGGCCAGCTGCGCGAGCTGGAGTTGGGCGGCGGGGCGCTGGACGTCGAGGCTCGCCAGCAGGACGCGGCGGCGCTCGCGGTTGAGCAGGCGGAGCGCGATCTTGCCGGAGGTGGTGGTCTTGCCGGAGCCCTGGAGGCCGACCACCAGGATCGGGACCGGCGGCGCGTTGTTCAGGTTGAGCGGCACGGCGCCGGCGCCGCCGAGGGCTTCGACCAGGGCGTCGTTGACGATCTTGGCGACCTGCTGGCCGGGCGAGATGGCGTCGAGGACCTCGGCGCCGAGGGCTCGCTCGCGGACGCGGGCGATGAAGTCGCGCACCACCGGCAGGGCCACGTCGGCGTCGAGCATGGCGAGGCGGACCTCGCGCAGCGCCTCGGTGACGTCGGCCTCGCTGAGCGATCCGCGCTTGCCGAGCCGGTCGAAGACGCCGGTGAGTTTGCCCGAGAGGGCGTCGAACATACGCTCGCTCCAAAGGGAGACGCGCCGCTGCGCGAGCCTTCGCGGAGCGGCGTGATTGAAGGGCGGGGCTATAGGCGGGTGCGTGAAGGAAGGCAAGGGGCGGCCGCCCCTTGGACCCCGGCAGAGGCGTCGCCTCTGCACTCCATCGATTTGGATTCGGCGCTCGGCGGATCGACCGCATAGCCTTCGCCTCTCTTATGGACGCGTTGTAATTTCAAACGCGGTGAAATTTTGGACAGGATCGGAGCAAAAATTGGGGAGGGGTTGATGCGGTCGATCATAGGAGCGTCGTTGCTGGCGGCGATGGCTGCGCCGGGGTGGGCGCAGACGGTGGGACCGGATTATCCGGTACCGCCATCGATCGAATACGGCGCGCTCTACAGCGCGGTGGAGCTTGCGCCCGTCTTTACCGACAGCAAGACGTTTCCGGACCTGATCCCGACGGACGGGTTGGCGCCGGCTGCGATCACGGCTGCCTACGAAGCGGCCATGGGGATGCCGGGGTTCAATCTCTCGAGCTTCGTGGCACAGAACTTCACCGGACCGGTGCCGCCGGGGCCGGCGGTGACGGAGGCGCCGGCCGGGACGGCATTGCTCGACTACGTCGACGGGTTGTGGCCGGTGCTGACGCAGACGACGACGAGCGTGCCTGCCTATTCGACGCTGCTGCCTCTCCCCTACCCCTATGTCGTGCCGGGCGGGCGGTTCAGAGAGATCTATTACTGGGACAGCTACTTCACTCTGCTCGGACTGGAGGGGGACGGCCAGTCGGTGCGAGCCGATGACATGCTGGCGGACTTCGCCTTCGAGATCGACAAGTACGGGCACATCCCGAACGGCGACCGGAGCTATTATCTGAGCCGGTCGCAGCCGCCGTTCTTTTCGCTGATGGTCGACCTGGTGGCGCGGACGGACGGGATCGGGACCTACACGAAATACCTGCCGGAGATGCTGGCCGAGTATTCGTACTGGATGGATGGGGCGGCGACGCTGACGCCGGGAACGGCGACGCGGAACGTGGTGATGCTGGCGGACGGCACGGTTCTCAATCGCTACTGGGACGCGCGCGACGTGCCGCGCGACGAGAGCTACCTGGAAGACGTGCAGACGGCGGCCGCGACGACGCGGAAGGCGTCGGTGGTCTATCGCAACCTGCGGGCGACGGCGGAATCGGGTTGGGATTTCAGCTCGCGCTGGCTGGCTGACCAGATGACGCTGCAGACGGACCGGGCGCTCGACATCGTGCCGCCGGATTTGAACAGCCTGCTGACGCATCTCGAGGCGACGATCGGGTTCGCTTATCTGCTGAAAGGCGACCTGGCGGATGCGGAGACTTATTACGCGAAGGCGGTGAGGCGGGGGATCGCGATCGACAGCACGCTTTGGGACCCGTCGATCGGAGCATTCGGCGATTACCTGTGGAAGCAGGGCAAGCTGACCGGCGATCTGTCGGCGGCGACGGTGTATCCGCTGTTTCTGGGGATCGCGACGATCCCGCAGGCGCTGACGGTGGCGAACACGGTGCAATCGAAGCTGCTGAACGTGGGCGGGATGGAGACGACGCTGATCCACAGCGGGCAGCAATGGGATCGGCCGAACGGATGGGCACCGCTGCAGTGGATGGCGGTGACGGGGCTGAACAATTACGGGCAGACGGCGCTGGCGCACGAGATCGCGTCACGCTGGGTGAAGAAGAACATCGCGGGCTACGAGGCGTTCGGCGAGCTCGTCGAGAAGTATGACGTGGAGACGACGAACGGCGACTCCGGGTCGGGCGGGGAGTATGCGACGCAGATCGGATTCGGATGGACCAACGGGGTGCTGATCGGGCTGACCAACGAGTACCCGGACCTGAACACCTTGGCCGTGGCAGCCAAGGCGCCATAGGCCGAAGGCCGTCACCCCTGGACCTGTCAGGAGGTCCAGGGGCTCGGCCCCTGGCGGGGCCTGGGGCAGAGCCCCAGCCCTCAGAGGTTCGGGTTGTCCAAAAGGTAGAAGAGAACGCCCGAGATCAGGATCGTGGCAGGCAGGGTAAACAGCCAGGCCATGCCGATTCGGACCAGGATGCCGGTCTGCACGCCCTGGCCGCCGGAGATCATGGTGCCGGTGATGCCCGAAGTGATGATGTGGGTCGTGCTGACCGGCAGGCCGGTGAAGCCGGCGGTGCCGATCAGCACGGAGCCGACGAGCTCGGCGCTCGCACCCTGGCCCGGAGTCATGTGGGATTTGCCGAGGCGTTCGCCGAGCGTTCTGACGACCCGCTTGTAGCCGACCATCGTGCCGACGCCGAGACAGACGGCGCTGAGTACACGGACCCAGAGCGGGGCGTAGTGGACGGGACCGCTCATGGCGGCGCGCAGGTGCTTGGCCTTCGCTCGGTCAGCCTGGCTCGCCTG
>CAXUBM010000246.1:0-2628 GCA_964249235.1 uncultured Acetobacteraceae bacterium
GTCGGAGTATGTGCCGCCCGCGGTCTGGGAATGGCGAAAGGGGAACGGGGGGCAGTTCGCCAACATCAACCGGCCGGTGGCGGGGGCGACGCACGAGCGTGAGCTGCCGGTGGGGCGGCATCCGTTGCAGCTCTACTCGCTGGCGACGCCGAACGGGATGAAGGCGACGGTGATGCTCGAGGAGCTGCTGGCGCTCGGTCACGCGGGGGCGGAGTACGACGCCTGGCTGATCAAGATCGGCGAAGGGGAGCAGTTCGGCAGCGGGTTCGTGTCGGTCAATCCGAACTCGAAGATCCCGGCGCTGCTGGACCGGAGCGGGGCGGCGCCGGTGCGGGTGTTCGAGTCGGGGGCGATCCTGGTCTATCTGGCGGAGAAGTTCGGGGCGCTGCTGCCGCGCGAGGGAGCGGCGCGGGCGGAGTGCCTGTCGTGGCTGTTCTGGCAGATGGGCAGCGCGCCGTATCTGGGCGGCGGGTTCGGGCATTTCTACAAGTATGCGTCGGTGAGGATCGAATACGCGATCGACCGGTTCGCGATGGAGGCGAAGCGGCAGATGGACGTGCTGGACCGGCGGCTGGAGGAGAGCGCGTTCCTGGCGGGCGAGGAGTACACGATCGCGGACATCGCGGTGTGGTGCTGGTACGGGAGCCTGGCGAAAGGCTGGCTGTACGAGGCGGCGGAGTTCCTCGATGTGGGGAGCTACCGGAACCTGCAGCGCTGGACGGACCTGATCGGGGAGCGGCCGGCGGTGCAGCGGGGGCGGATGGTGAACCGGAGCTGGGGCGAGCCGGCGATGCAGCTGCACGAGCGCCACGAGGCGGGCGATTTCGAGACCGCGACCCAAGACAAGGCAGGAGCATGACGGCTCCCGAAGAAAACGAAGCGGGCGGGGTCTGGGGCCTCTGGCCCCAGCGGGTCCAGGGCAGCGCCCTGGCCTCCCCTTCGCGACGTCTCGCAGCAGTCGCCTGCGGACTCGCCCTGGGCCTGTGCGGCATGAGCGCGGCACGGGCAGCGGTGGTTCTCAATCTGGTCGCGGCGGATTACGGCACCGGGCCGTCGAGCAGCAGCCAGACCTACTGGCAGGGGATCGCGGATGCGTTCCACGCCGCCCATCCCGCGATCACGGTCAAGGTGCTGACCGTCAACTGGAACGATTTCGACACCAAGGTGCAGACCATGGTGCAGAACCGCCAGTTCCCGGACATCACCGAAGGCGACTATTTTTCGAGCTACGCGCAGGAGGGTCTGCTTTACCGGGCGAGCGATGTGCTGAGCGACGCGGGCGACCTGATGCCGGTCTTCCGTGCGCTCGGCAGCTACGGGGGCGTGCAGTACGGCATGCCGTTCACGACCAGCGCGCGGGCGATGTTCTACAACAAGAAGCTGTTCGCGCAGGCGGGCCTCTCGGCGCCGCCCGCGACGTGGGCCGCGTTGAAGACCGACGCCGGCAAGATCGCGGCACTCGGCAAGATCGGCTACGGCATGCCGCTCGGGCCCGAGGAGGCGCAGGCGGAGACGTTGCTCTGGTTCCTCGGCAATGGCGGCGGCTACCAGGCGCCGGACGGCAAGTGGGTGATCAACAGCGCGTCGAACGTCGCGACGCTCGGGTTCATGACGGGTCTGGTCAAGGACGGGGACACCGAACCCCATCCGGGCACCAAGAACCGTGCCCTGCTGCTGGAGCAGTTCGCGCAGGGCCAGGTCGGCATGCTCGACGGCCTGCCGGCCCTGTATCCGATCGTGCAGAAGGCGGGCGTGCTCGGCGACGGGGATTGGGGAACGGCCCCGATCGCCGGCAAGGACGGTGCGCTGGCGACCACGCTGGGCGTGTGCGACTTCATCGCCGCGTTCAAGAACGGCGGGTCGAAGGCGGCGGCGATCAAGGCGTTTCTCGACTTCGCGATGGCCGACAAATACCAGGTGGCGTTCGCGGAGGAGTACAATCTGCTGCCGGGGACCACGTCCGCCGCGAGCGCCTTCGTCAAGCAAAGGCCGGCGTTCCAGCCGTTCGTGGCGGCCTTGCCGCATGCGGTCCAGTATCCGAGCGCACCGGTGTGGGCGCAGGTCAAGACGCAGATCCAGCAGACGATCGGAACCGCGCTGGGGGCCGACGGGAAAGCGGTGCTCGACAACATCGAGGCGACGGCGCTGAAGGGCGGCTGACGGATGGACCCAGTCGCGGTTGCCGGCACGCGGCGGCGCGCCGGCGGCCGGCTACTCGCCGGATTGGCGCCGCTCGCCTGGATCGGGCCCGCGATCCTGCTGATCGCGGCGGTGGTGGTCTGGCCGGCGGCGATCATGATCGAGACCGCGTTCGAGAACATCAGTCCGGACGGGTTCGTGCGCGGGTGGGCGGGCGTGCGCAACTTCGTCTCGCTGCGCGACGAGCCCGATCTGACGGCGATCGTGCTGCGCACCGTGGTCTGGGTCGTCACGGTGGTGGCGATCACGATGTTGGTGTCGCTGGCGCTGGCGCAGCTCTTCAACCAGCGCTTCGCGGGTCGGCGGCTGGCGCGCTCGGCGCTGATCGCGCCGTGGGCGGCGTCGGTGGTGATGACGGCGATCGTGTTCCGCTGGGGACTGGATCCCAGCAACGGCGCGATCAACGTCGTGCTGCACGATCTCGGTCTG
>CAXUBM010000246.1:2638-3867 GCA_964249235.1 uncultured Acetobacteraceae bacterium
CTTCAACAGCGACCAGGCGGACTGGCTCGGCTCGCCGGCGACGGCGTTCGGGTGGATGGTGGCGGTGGCGGTGTTCGTTTCGATCCCGTTCTCGACCTACGCGCTGCTTGCCGGGTTGCAGGCGATCCCGGCCGATCTGTACGAGGCGGCGCGTGTGGACGGCGCCGGCGCCTGGCGCATGTACCGGGCGATCACGTTGCCGCTGCTGCGGCCCGCCTTCGTGGTGGCGCTGCTGATCAACGTGATCAACGTGTTCAATTCGTTTCCGATCATCTGGGAGATGACGCGCGGCGGTCCCGGGCACGAGACGAGCACGACGACGACGTTCATGTATCAGCTCAAGCAGAGCACGATCGGCGAGTCGGCCTCGATGTCGGTGGTCAATTTCAGCCTCGTGCTGGTCGTGGTGCTGCTCTACCTGCGCGCGACGGTCTGGAAGACGGGGCAGGCCTGAGATGGACGCGGTTCGGCGGCCGTCGGCCCCGTCGGGCCGCTGGAGCGTTCTCTATGGCGGGCTCGCCTACCTCGTCGCTGCGGTGTTCCTGCTGCCCTACGCGGAGATGATCATCTCGGCGCTGCGGCCGGCCAACGAGATGCTGGCGCCGGACCTGCTGCCGCACCGGTTCGTGTTCTCGTCGTTCCTGGACATCTGGAAGACGGGGCTTGCGACCAATCTCGGCATCAGCCTGGAAGTCGCCGGTGGTGCGACGCTGGTGGTGCTGGTGGTGGCGATCCCGGCCGCCTACTACACGGCGCGGAAGCGGTTTCGCGGCCGCGGGGCGTTCCTGCTGCTGGTGCTGGTGACGCAGATGTTCCAGCCGACGGCGATGCTGGTCGGGCTGTATCGCGAGTTTCTCGATCTGGGCATGCTGGACAGCGTGGTGACGCTGATCCTGGTCAATGCCGGGTTCAACATGGCGTTCGCGGTCTGGATCATGAACGCGTATTTCGCATCGATTCCGGCCGAGCTGGAGGAGGCGGCGTTCATGGACGGCGCGAGCCGCGTCGGCGCGCTGCTGCGGATCACGCTGCCGCTGGCACTTCCCGGCATCGTGACGGCGCTGATCTTCACGTTCATCAGCGCCTGGAACGAGTTCATCGTGGCGCTGACGCTGACCACGTCGGCGGACACCGCGCCGCTGACGGTGGCACTGAACGGGTATGTCGGGCAGTACCAGGTGGACTGGAGCCATCTGTTCGCGGGCTCGGTGATCGCCACGGTGCCGGTG
>CAXUBM010000247.1:0-3861 GCA_964249235.1 uncultured Acetobacteraceae bacterium
GTCGCTGCAGAACAACACCAAGGCGGCCGTGTCGCCGCGCGACCTGCCCGGGGCCGCACCGGACCCCGCCCCCATCCACGACCGGCCGATGCCGCTGCTCGCGCACCTCATCGAGCTGCGTCGCCGCCTGATCTACAGCGCGGTCGGCCTGATGCTGGCCTTCTTCGTCTGCTTCCACTTCTCCAGCCAGATCTACTTCTTCCTGGCCCAGCCTCTCGCCCGCATCATGCGCGCCCGCGGCGAACAGCCGCACCTGATCTACACCGCGCTCTACGAGGCCTTCTTCACCTACGTCAAGGTGGCCTTCTTCGGCGCCTTCTTCATCTCCTTCCCGCTGCTCGCCACCCAGGCCTACATGTTCGTCGCCCCCGGCCTCTACCGCAGTGAAAAGCGCGCCTTCCTGCCCTTCCTCGTCGCCACGCCGGTGCTCTTCCTGGCCGGCGCCGCGCTGGCCTACTACTTCGTCTTCCCCTTCGCCTGGCGCTTCTTCCTCAGCTTCCAGACGACCAACGGCGCCGACGGCCTGCAGATTCAGCTCCAGGCCAAGGTCAGCGAATACCTCGCCCTGGTCATGAAGCTGATCATGGCCTTCGGCATCGCCTTCCAGCTTCCCGTCGCCCTGACGCTGCTGGCCAAGGTCGGCATCGTGAACTCCCGTCAACTGAGGAAGGTCCGCCGCTACGCCTATGTCGGCGCCTTCATCGTCGCCGCGATCCTTACCCCGCCCGACGTCATCACCCAGTCCGGCCTCGCCCTGCCGCTGATCGTCCTCTACGAGATCTCCATCGTCGCGGCCCGGATCGTCGAGCCCAAGCCGATCGACGTCTGATCGTGCACGACATCCGCGCCATCCGCGACGACCCCGCCGCGTTCGACGCCGCCCTGGCCCGCCGTTCCCTCCCCGCGGAAGCAGACGCCCTCGTCACCCTGGATCGCGAGCGCCGCGCCGCGCTCACCGAACTCCAGGACAAGCAGGCTCGACGCAACGCCGCCTCCAGGGACATCGGGCAGGGCAGGCGGCAAGGGCTCGCCACCGCCGCGCTGGAGGCCGAGGTCGCCTCGCTCAAGTCAGACATGGAAGCCCTCGAGTCCGGCGCGGCACGGCTGGACGCCGAACTGCGCGCCCGCCTCGCCATTCTCCCCAACATTCTCGACGCCGGCGTCCCGGACGGCGCCGACGAAACCGCCAACGTCGAGCTCCACCGCCGCGGCGAGCCGCCCGACTTCGCCTTCATCCCCCGCCAGCATTTCGAGCTCGGCGAAGCCCACGGCCTCATGAGCTTCGACGACGCCGCCCGCATGGCCGGCAGCCGCTTCGTCGTCCTGCGCGGCGTCCTGGCGCGCCTGGAACGGGCGCTCGGCCAGTTCATGCTCGACCTGCACACCGCCGAGCACGGCTACACCGAGACCAGCGTCCCCCTGCTCGTCAACGACGCGGCCATGTACGGCACCGACAAGCTGCCCAAGTTCGCCGACGACGCCTTCCGCACCACCGACGGCCGCTGGCTGATCCCCACCGCCGAGGTGTCGCTGACGAACCTCGTCGCCGACCGCATCGTCCCGGCAGCCCACCTGCCGCTGCGCTTGACGGCGCTCACCCCCTGCTTTCGCAGCGAGGCCGGCGCCTCCGGCCGCGACACACGCGGCATGCTCCGCCAGCACCAGTTTCTCAAATGCGAGCTCGTCTCGGTGGTCGCCCCCGAGAACAGCGACGCTGAGCACGAGCGCATGACCCGCGCCGCTGAAACGGTCCTCGAACGCCTCGAGCTCCCCTACCGCCGCATGCTCCTCTGCGCCGGCGACACCGGCTTCGGCGCCGCCAAGACCTACGACCTCGAAGTCTGGCTCCCCGGCCAGGGCGCCTGGCGAGAAGTCTCGTCGTGCTCCAACACCCGCGCCTTCCAGGCCCGCCGCATGAACGCCCGCCTGCGCCCGGCCGAGGGCGAGGTCCGCCACCTCCACACTCTCAACGGCTCCGGCGTCGCCGTCGGCCGCGCCCTCATCGCCGTTCTGGAAAACGGCCAGCACGAGGACGGCTCGATCGCCTTCCCCGCCGCCCTCGTCCCCTACATGGCAGGCCTGACCCGCATCGGGCCGTGAACCAGCGCGCCGTCGAGGCGCCATCAAGGTCGCGCGCGACACCTGATCCGGGGCGAACCCGCGATCATCCGGCCGCCGGGGACGACGGCTCCTTCGCCTGTCGCCCTCGACGTGCCGCGTACGAACGTCATGGCCACAGAGGAGCAGCGCCCGCGGGAGGGAGTGTGCCGGCGGCAAGGCGGCCACCATTACCCGCCGAAGACGGCGCGGCCAGGCCGCGCCGTCGTCGGCGCCGTGCTACTTGCCGAACTGGTCCACGTTCTGCGGCGTCACCGTGTCGAGCCCGACATACGTGATCGTCGGCACCTGCTCGTGCTTGTGCAGCTTCATCAGGATGTCCATCGCATCCGCGCCCATCTCCCGCGGACGCTGCCCCACCAGCTCGTTGACGTAGCCATCCTTGAGCATCGTGATCTCCACCGGCAGCGTGTCCGCCGACACGATCGCGAACTTGCCCGACTGCATTTCGGGCTTCACCTTCGACGCGAGCCGCGTGTAGGCCTCGCCCGTGAACAGCGGCCAGCCGCCGACCGGTATGATCGCCGTCAGGTTCGGGTTCGCCGTCATCAGATCCTGCATCTGCTGCACCGCCAGCGCCGAGTCGTCGTTGCAGAACGTCGGCGACCCGCCGACCTGCTTCCAGCCCGCCGCGTCCAGCACGCTCTTCACCCCGTCGACGCGCTCGGCCAGGTTGCGCGCCGCCGGGCCGCCCGACACCATCGCGTACGTCCCCGACTGCGGGTGCACCTTGATCAGCGCCTGCCCGAGCGCCTTGCCCAGCTCCATGTTGTTGGTGCCGACATAGGCCTGCCGCTTGCTGCTCGGTGCGTCCGCGTCGAACGTGATCACGTCGATCCCCGCCGCCCGCGCCTGCCTGATCACGCGCGCCACCGACGCCGCGTCCGCCACCGAGATCGCGATCCCGTCCACGTGCCGCGAGATCATGTCCTGGATGATCTGCACCTGCGTCGCCGGCTCCTGCGTCACCGGCCCCTGGTAGATGCACTGGACACCGAGCTTCGCCGCCTCCGTCTGGCAGCCGTCGCGCGACAGGTCGAAATACGGGTTGTTCATCGACTTCGGCACGATCGCGAACCGAAGCTCCGCCGCGTTCGCGCCCAGGGCGAGCCCCTGCGCCATCAGTCCCGCGGCCGCGATGCCGGCCAGCAACAATCTCTTCACCTCAGACCCTCCCCCAATTGCGCGGCGGACATTCCCGCTCGCTTCCCTTGCTCAAGCCGCCCGTCGCGACCGCACCCGGTCGACCAGAACGGCCGCAATGATGATCACGCCGACGAACGTCGCCTGCCAATACGTGTCGACCTTCGCCAGCACCAGCCCGTTTCGGATCACCTCGATCAGCGCCGATCCGATCACCGCGCCCACCGGCCCGCCGATGCCGCCGTTGAGGTTCGCCCCGCCGATCACCGCCGCCGCGATGATCCGCAGCTCGTAGCCCTCGGCGAGGTTGGCCGGCACCGAGCCCAGCCAGCCCGCCAGCAGGATGCCCGCGAACCCCGCCGACATCGCCGACGCGATATACAGCCCCGCCTTGATCTTGACCGTCGGCACGCCCGTCAGCGCCGCCGCCCGCTCGTTGCCGCCCATCGCGAACACGTGCCGCCCCGTCGCCGTATGGTGCAGGAACAGCCCCATCACGCCCGCCAGCACCAGCAGGTAGATCAGCGGCATCGGCACGCCCGCGATGGTGCCGTCCGCGAGCCGGAAGAACAGGTCCGAGTCCGCCCCGTCGATCGCCAC